>JAFGDY010000168.1 GCA_016931895.1 Anaerolineae bacterium | reverse complement strand
GATGACTTAAAAAAACGGCTGGAGGCTCTTCATAATTTTATGACAATTTAGCTTCACCCTAAAAACTTTTGAAATGAAGGTCTAGTTCTTGATGACCAGGGGCAGGTAAACAGGGGCTGGGCCGCTGGCCAGCCAGATTTCGTATTGATCATCAGCAATTCCCTGGCCCAAGAAGTCGGCATCACTGTGAAAGGCGATTTTGCTGCCATCGCTGTTGATACTGGGGTACCAACTGACCCGGCCCACCGCGCCGGTGGTGACGCGGGTGCGGGTCATGGTGGCCGTGTCGTACAGCCAGATTTCGAGTTGATCATCAGGAATCCCCTGGCCCAGGAAGTCGGCATCACTGTGAAAGGCGATTTTGCTGCCATCGCTGTTGATACTGGGGATCTGGCTGTCCCGGTTCAACCCGGAAGTAGTGACGCAGGTGAGGGTCATGGTGGCCGTGTCGTACAGCCAGATTTCGTTTTGATCGTCAGGTATCCCCTGGCCCAGGAAGTCGGCATCACTGTGAAAGGCGATTTTGCTGCCATCGCTGTTGATACTGGGAGCCTGGCTGTCCCGGTTCAACCCGGAAGTGGTGACGCGGGTGAGGGTCATGGTGGCCGTGTCGTACAGCCAGATTTCGTATTGAAACTGGGCAATCCCTTGGCCCAGCAAGTCGGCATCACTGTAAAAGGCGATTTTGCTGCCGTCGCTGTTGATACTGGGGTACACGCTGTCCCGGCCACTGGGCGAAGCGGTGGTAACGCGAGTGAGGGTCATGGTGGCCGTGTCGTACAGCCAGATTTCGTATTGAAACTGGGCAATCCCTTGACCCAGCAAGTCGGCATCACTGTCAAAGGCGATTTTGCTGCCGTCGCTGTTGATACTGGGGTACCGGGTGAACCGGTCACCACTGCCCGCTTTGGTGGTGACACGGGTGCGGGTCATGGTGGCCGTGTCGTACAGCCAGATTTCGTATTGACCAGCAGGAATCCCATGGCCCAGGAAGTCGGCATCACTCACAAAGGCGATTTTGCTGCCATCGCTATTGATACTGGGAGCTTGGCTGTCCCGGCCCCCACTCCCCACGGCGGTGGTAACGCGGGTGACGGTCATGGTGGCTGTGTCGTACAGCCAGATTTCCCATTGCTCATCAGCAATCCCCTGGCCCAGGAAGTCGGCATCACTGTAAAAGGCGATTTTGCTGCCGTTGCTGTTGATACTGGGATACAGGCTGTTCCGGGCACCACTACCCGCGGCGGTGGTGACGCGGGTGAGGGCGTAGGTGTTGGCGGCCCACAGGCCGGTGGTCAGCAGCATCAGCAGTAGGCCGGCCAGGGCGATACTCATCCCAAGTTGGCTTAGTTTTTTGAGGTGTTTCATTGGTTGGTTTCTCCTGTTGGTTAATAATGTTTTTGGGTGGTGGTTAAACAGTGAGTGAAAGCATGTCATTTCGAGGAACGCAGTGACGAGAAATCTCCTTGAGATGTTCGTTTTAAGGAGAGTCTGAGGGGATTTCTCGCTCCTATCGTCGCTCGAAATGACATGCTGAAAATCCTCATCACTTACAACTTTACCACTACCTGTTTTTGATAGTTGCAGTTATTTGCCCGGCGCGTCTCCTTTTTTGGTGATGGTTAGAACTCGGCTGGCCGGGATGAAGCAGGCCGTGGTAGTGTTGGGCGGGCACCTGCCGGGCCTGGGCCGGAAACAAAAAAAACGCGCCAACAGCGTTGTCTTTGGGCAGACAATTGCTATTGGCGCCTATGGTTAACGCGGTCGCTATCGGGTTGGAGTCCCCGGTTAGGGAGGCGAGGCAGATAAAAACAACTGGATAGAGGTGGTCTTACCTTTTCCTTCCGGGAAAAGGTTTTAAAATATTGGGGCTTCAATGGATTGATAGCCATTTGACGCCACTCCACGCCGTTCCATTTAGTAGGATACCTCAAATATTCTTTTTTGTAAACCCCAAGTGAAGCCATCCCCTGCACCCAACGGAGAGACTGCTTACTGCCCCTCTGCCCCCGGACTAACCTCCTATTTACCTCCCGGAGGTTGGTTGATAGCATCAAAGTGGGGTATACTAACTTAACCAGGCTCAGTGAATCAAAATTGTAACACAAGCTGTTAGTTTGGGCGGGTCACCCTGGCAGACTAACCGACGTTGCATGTCGTAATTTGAATCTGCTGAAGCTATTCAACGAGGGAGACGACCCATGCGCCGCAGACTACTTCTTATTGGCCTTGCTTTTCTTTTGCCACCCTTTTTGTTTTGCTGGATTTTATTAATTGAGCCGCCTGGCTCCCCTAGCTGGGCCGCCCCACCGGAGCGCCCACGAAACCATTACCCTGACCCTGTTGATCGGCTCCGCCCCCCCCAGGTGTTTATCTGACGAATACTCTCACGGCTACGGTGCTGGCCGGAGAGCCGTACACCGATGACAACGTAGCCACAGCCATCACTGCTACGGCCGGTGCTGCCGGTAGCCGTCTGCCTATTATACTCAATAGTAGCCCTGCCGGGCCTGCCCCTGGCTCCCGGTGACGCCATCACCCTGACCACGGGCGGCCCTCTCATTCAATCTTCCAGGATTTTGTTGCAAACCACCGCCTTTGTTTTGACAGCTTGGTCATCTTGGATTAAAGTCACAGGGATTTTATATCCCATTTGCGGAACAAGGAGGTTATCCCATTATGTCGGTTACGGAAATACAGGCCAAAGTAAAGGCTGCGCTCTGGCAGGCTGTGGCCCAGAGCGGGGTGGATGTTTCGGCGGTGCCTCAAAAAGAAATGGATAAATTAATTGGGGCGATGACCGAGGGTGTTTTGCAGGAAATTGACGATGTTTTAAGCGAGGCGTCTGGCAAACCGGCTTCGGCTGCGACCAAGCCGGAGGACGATGATGATGAGGCGGAAAAGATTTTGTGGGAAGGCCGTCCCTTTTTGTCGCTACGGGTTCATTACCAGATCACCAGCGAGCGGGTGCGCATTTCCGAGGGCTTATTGGGCAAAGAGCGCGAGGATATTGAACTGGTGCGCGTCCAGGATATTGACCACAGCCAGAGTTTAACCGAACGGGCCTTCAACCTGGGCGATATTTATCTGCGCAGCCACGACCCCAGCCGGCCGGAAGTGGCGCTCAACAATGTTTCCAATCCAGAGGAAGTGCACGAAATCCTGCGCCGGGCCGTGCTCAAAGCGCGAAAGCGGCACGGCATGAGTTACCGCGAAGAGATGTAGCGTTGTAGCCCGGACCCCAAGAAGCCGTCTGAAAAAGCATGTCATTGGGCGTATGTAGAGGTTGGGGGGGCTTTTTGCGGCATGTCATCCATTCGCTACCTTCAAGACAGGTTTCGAGGAACGAAGTGACGAGAAATCTCCTCAAACCGAATATTTTAAGGAGATTTCTCGTTCCGTTACACTCCACTCGAAATGACATGATAGCCGGAAATCCCGTCCAGGTGAATCCCCCCCAACGGTTACATGCGCCCCAAAGAGGGAGCCACTCCCACTGCCACTCTAAAGCCGATACTCCAGTTCCAGATTCTAAAGTTGAGCCTGAAGCGAGACGCTGTCCGTGCCGCAGCCTTATCATTATTGCAGGATCCTCCCCGTAATACTTTAAGCCTTTTACCGTAATCTTCGTCTTGATAATGACTGCCGGGATAAGCTTTAAAGTCGCTAGCCGTCCACTCCCACACATTGCCGGCCATATCGGCGCAGCCGGCCGGGCTGTCACCATCGGGTGAGTATTGGCCGACAGGGGTGGTTATGCCCAGGCCGGCTTCTTTGGTGTTGGCTCTGTTTTCCTGCCATTCGTCGCCCCAGGGGTAGCGGTGGCCGTCGGTGCCGCGGGCGGCGCGTTCCCACTCGGCTTCGGTGGGCAGGCGGTAGGGTTTGCCGGTGGTTTCCGCCAACCATGTGCAATAAGCAGTGGCATCTCGCCAACTGACGTTGGTCACCGGATGGTCGGCCAATTCGTCGGAGAATTGGCCTTTTTCCCAGTGAGAGGGAGTTTCGCGGCCGGTGGCGTCTACAAAAGCCTGGTACTCCAAATTGGTGACCGGGTAGCGGCCAATCTCGTAGGCAGGCATTTCAACGGTGTGTTGGGGCGTGCTTCTGAGGATAAATTCGCCAAGTTGTTCGGCCTCTTCCGGCGGCGTGCCCATCACAAACTTGCCTTCTGGAATTTGGATCAACTCCGGCTCAAACCCCAGCCGGGGGGCGCGGCGGGGAGAAACCGTTGCCCGGTGGGGTTCGGTTTCCACGCGGCCGGCCAGGGTCAGGTAAAGGCGCAAATCGGTGGGGGTCAAAAAACGAAAACAGGCGTGGTTGTCGTTGGGAAAGAGGCGGAACAGGCGGCGCAGGCCCGCCCGCTGGGCAAAGGGTTCCAGAGGGCCAGGCAGAGCGGCTTTGGGCGGGGTTTCGGAAACCGGGCTGCCGCTTTCTTCAGCCTCCTCTGCTCCCGGCTCATCCCGCTGGTCCACAAAATAAATCTCCAAATCACGCAGGTAGCGCGGGGACAGTTTGAGCAAATCGTACAAATCCGGGTGGCTGTGCTGGATAACCACTAATTTGGCCAGGCGGACGGGGGTCAGCACTTCGCTTAACAACGGGCCGTCCGTGGGATTGGCGTCTGCGCCCACCTTGAGGCGACGTTTCCCGGCCAGTTTCCACAGCAGCAAAAAGATATTGATGGCTCGTTTGATCTGGCGAGGGTTGGGGTCCAGGCCCAGGGCAAACACGTCCACGCATTGCGGCTGGGGCGGGGGAAAGTCAACCTGTAACTGCTCCACAAAGCCGCGCATGTCCTGCACGTCAATATCGGGCAGGATGAAAGGCACCTGGATGATCTTTTCCAGGTAGTGGGCGCTTTCTGCCGGGGCCAGGGCCGTTTTATACCGCAGCCTGACGCCTTCCTGCACTTTGGCCGGGTCCACGCCCAGCACAAAAATGCAGCCCGGCACATCCAGGAAGAGTTTGATAGCTTCCAGCACTTCCACGGTGCGTTCCGGCAGGCAGCGATCCAGGTCGTCCACAAACACCACCAGCCGGTTTTGGCGGGCCACTATATACTCGACTTTTGCAGGAGAATAGGAAAGGGAAAAAAGGGATAAAAAAGGGGCAAAATAGTTGGGATTGAAGGGCTAGCAGTTGGTC
>JAFGDY010000167.1 GCA_016931895.1 Anaerolineae bacterium | reverse complement strand
TTTTGCCGTGGAGAAGATTAGCGCCAACATCATCCATTTGCTCATTCCCCTCATTTTTCCATAAGGGTGCATTTGTGTGATGAACCGTTTGCCCGGAATCATCAACGATGATGTTTCATAATTATGTGGCAGGTATGAGGAGGAGAGTTTGACCCTCGCAATGGTCCTGGCCTTCACCCTTTTGATTGGGACTTTGGTGGTTTTTGCCCTGGATCTCTTCCCCATAGATTTTGTGGCCTTTACGCTAATGGCCCTGGTATTGGTGCTAGGCCCAATTCTGGGTGTTAAACCGGAAGCGGCTATTTCCGGCTTCAGTAATCCGGCCACCATCACGGTTCTGGCCATGTTCATTCTCAGCGGCGGTATTTACCGCACGGGCATGATCAACCTGTTGACGCATCGGCTGGTACGTTTGGCCGGTAATAGCGAGTTGAGACAGTTATTGACCATAGCATTAATTGTGGGGCCTATTTCGGCCTTTATTAACAATACAGCGGCAGTAGCCATTCTAATACCATCGGTCATCACCCTGGCCCGCGAGCACAACCGCGCTCCTTCAAAATTGCTCATTCCGCTTTCGTACTTTTCTCAACTGGCGGGCGTGATAACCCTCATTGGCACGTCAACCAACGTTTTGGCCAGCGCGCTCTCGGCTCAAGAGGGATATGGCGCATTTGGGATGTTTGAGTTCTCCGCCATTGGCTTGCTCATCTTTATCACCGGCGGATTGTATATTTTGCTGATTGGCCATAGGTTGTTGCCCAGGCGAGGCGGCGAACAAAAATTTGAAGAGAGTTATCACGTGCAAGAGTATTTATCTGAGGCCGTTGTTTTGGAAGGTTCTCCTTTGGTGGGCCAGAAAGTCGTTGAGAGTCGGTTGCGGGAACAATTTGACGTTCACGTGTTTGAGGTGTTCAGAAATGGTCAGAAACTGCCCCACCCTTTAGGCCAAAAGGTGCTGCAAGCCGGCGACATCTTGTTTATTAAAGCCAATACCGGGCAACTTTTAAAGATTTTAGATATTGAGGGTCTGGCGATTGCCTCTGACATCCGCCTGGATGACCGACTGGAAAGCGATAGACGGAGTCTGATGGAAGTGGTCATTGGCCCCAATTGCGACCTGATTGGGGGCACGCTAAGCACCACCAATTTTCGCCATCATTACAACTGTACGGTCATTGCTATCCGCAAGCAGGGGCAACTTATTCGGGAACGGTTGAGCAAGGTGAAATTTGAATTTGGCGACACTCTGCTGCTGCGCGGCACTAAAGAGGCCCTGGAACAGATCAAACGCGAACCCGGTTTTATAGCCACCGAGGAAGTGCAGGAAGAAGATTTTCGGATTGGGAAAATCCCTGTTGCGTTGGCCATTGTAGCGGGAGTGGTGTTGGTAGCGGCATTGGGCGTGCCAATTTTGATAACAGCCATTGCCGGCTGCGTATTGATGGTGTTAACCGGCTGTCTTAAAGTAAATGAACTGCATGAATCGGTGCGGTGGGATGTTATTTTTCTCCTGGCCGGAGTCATTCCCCTGGGGCTGGCCCTGCAAGAAACCGGGGGCACGCAATTGATTGCCAGCCTGGCCGCCCAATCTGCCCATTACGTTCCGCCCCTCATTGTTTTGATTATTTTTTACCTCACTACTTCCATTATGACCGAGTTGATTTCCAACAACGCCACCGTGGTGGTGCTGGTGCCCGTAGGCGCGGCCACCGCCAAGGCGTTAGGGCTAAATCCAACGGCCTTTATTTTGGCTATTATGTTTGCCGCCTCTAATAGTTTTGCCACGCCGGTAGGGTATCAAACCAATACAATGGTTTACGGACCTGGCGGCTACAAATTTTTAGACTTTACCAAAGTTGGCTTGCCGCTGAATTTGATTTTGGCTGTAGCCACACCCATTTTTATCACTCTCTTGTGGGGACTTTAAAACTTACCTATGACCGAACCGATCATTCAAGTTGATAACGTACATAAGAGTTACTTGATGGGCAAAGAGGCCGTGCCCGCTTTGCGCGGCGTCACCATTGCGGTGGGGCAAGGGGAAATGCTGTGTTTGATGGGGCCAAGCGGCTCTGGCAAAACCACGCTGCTCAATTTACTGGGCGGGTTGGACGAACCGGGCCGGGGGCACATTATTATTGACGGGAAAAATGTGGTCTCAATGAAGGAAGAGCAGGTGGCCCGGCTGCGGCTGGAAAAACTGGGCTTTATCTTTCAAACCTTTAACCTGCTCAATAACTTTACCGCCTTTGAAAATGTTGAAGCGCCGATGGTGTTGGCCGGCCGCTTCCGGCGCAAGGCTCGCAAAACGCGAACGGCCACCTTGCTAGAACAGGTGGGGCTGGCCGACCGCATGAATCATTATCCCAGCGAACTTTCCGGCGGCCAGCAGCAGCGCGTAGCCGTTGCCCGCGCTCTGGCCAACGACCCGCCCATTATCATCGGCGATGAAATCACCGGCGACCTGGATTCGGAAACCGGCTTTGAGGTGATGCGCCTCATTCGCCAACTCAACCAGGAGCAGGGCAAAACCGTTATCTTTGTCACCCACGATCCCCGCATGGCTAATTTTGCCGATAGAACCATTTATTTGCTGGATGGAATCATCCACAAAGAGGTGGCTAATGAGGATCAAGCAGGTTGAGTAATGGAAAGTTGGTGCTGCAAAATGGAGTTGGGTTTCACTCATCGGTGTCAAAAGTGAATTTTTAGCAAAACCCAACAAATTTGGCTCCAGTGATTGGCCATTCAGCCGTTCAACCCAACCGACCCCTGGCCTTAGAAAAGCCGCCGCCACCATCATTGACACCAGGTCAAAACAGACTAAAATAACGTGGCGTTGGTTTTAATTTTGGTCAGGCAACATACTAAAGAGCTATTCGTAATCATGTTACCGCTGGAAAATCGGCCCGAACCTGATTTAGAACGTGAGATTCTAAGTTGGGCAAATGTAGACAAATTGATTGATCACCTTATCCCTCAATTTAGAGGCGAGTTTGACGGTTTGCTGATGATTACCCGGGGCGGCTTGATTCCGGGGGGGATTTTAAGTGAGGCGCTGCAAATTCAACACGTTTTAACGGCGGCAGTTTATTTTCCCGACGACGTTGACCGAAAGCTGGCCTGGCCCACGTTTATGCAGTTTCCCTCGGATACATTGTTGATTGACCGGCGCATTTTAGTGGTTGACGACATCTGGGGCAACGGCCGGTCAATTATGACGGTTAAAGGCCGGTTAGCCGCGGTAGGCTGCGCATGCGAAACAGCGGTGTTGCATTACCGGGAAATTGATAACCTATTTCGAGATACCGGTCCCGATTATTATGGCGCTATCACCAATCGTTACATCGTTTATCCCTGGCAAAGGTCGATGCTGCCCCTTGCCCCCAAACCTGGCGCCGGCCCGCTACCGGCCATTTGAGCGAATAATATTTTCATTGAATCTTCAATGAGCAAAGGTGCTTTTCTGGGGAGAAAAGCACCTTCTTTATGTTTTGAGAAATTTGCTTCTTGTCTGAGACAAGAAAACTATGAGGGGAGGCAGATATGGATAGTGGATTACCCCATCAAACAAGTATCGAATTCAACGCAGCTCGCCGGCGAGCCTTTATTGAAGAAGCCCTTAACTTTTTCACCGGCCGTCCAAACGACCTGCTTTCTTTTGAGGAAGTTAGACAGGGTTTGAGATTGCAAGATTCTTCTTATCAAGGTTTGCAAGAAATAGAATTGGATAAAATTGTGGGTAGCGTGGGGCGTTATCGAGATTTCACCCGCACTTTTTTGCCCAAAAATGATCGTTCTGCGGACCGCTGGCGGCGGGTTGACGCCGTTACGCACGACATGGTGGGGACGCCGCCCATTGAAGTGTATCAAGTAGGCGATGTTTATTTTGTGCGCGATGGCAATCACCGGGTTTCGGTGGCCCGGGCCCATGGGGCCAAAACCATTGAAGCTTATGTGATAGAATATAAAACCCCCGTGCCTATTGACCACCAGGATGAGTTAGATGACATTCTGCTCAAAGGGGAACGCGCTCAATTTTTGGCAGAAACACAACTGGATAAACTTCAACCCGGCCACAATATTGAATTCACCGAGCCGGGCCGTTACCGGCTGGTCAAAAAACACATCACGTTTCACAAGTATCTAAAAGAAACCGAATGTGGCCGCGAATTTACTGATGAAGAGGCTGTGACCAGTTGGTACCATAACGTCTATTTGCCTGTAGTGCAACTCATTCGGGAACGAGAGATATTGAAGTATTTTCCAGGCCGAACCGAAGCCGACCTGTATGCCTGGCTTGTTCTGCACCGGGCTACGCTTGAACAAGAAGCAAAAGAGTTAGGCAATGTTTCTGATGAAGTATTGGTTGAGGAATTAGAAAAAGAGGCCGCCAATCCCTTTAAACGGCTGGTGAGTCTTTTCCAGCCTGGACTAGACCTGGGGAATCTATCCTTAATTGAAGAACAGACTGATTTTTTAGCGCAAACACAGTTGGATCAGATTCGACCAGAGCATAACATTTACTTTACCGAAGCAGGCTACTATCATTTGGTTAAAGACCATATTGCCGTACACAAATATCTTAAGGAAACAGAAACCAGCAGCAAAATATCTGATGAAGAGGCTGTGGCCAGTTGGTACGATACGGTTTATCTGCCCGTGGCGAATCTGATCCAAAAACGCCGGTTGTTGGATTACTTTCCCAACCATACCATCGCCGATCTTTATCTTTGGTTTGTGTCACGCCGGGCTATGTTAGAAGAGCAAAAACATGGCCTGGGGCAGGTCTCCGACGAACAAGTTATCGCAGATTTAGAACAAACAGCCTATATCACCCCTATGGCTCGTTTGGCCCGTTTTCTGCGCCAAAAGCTTTGGCTTAGTCAATTGTTTAGCCCCTGATCCAACCAGGCTTTACCTGTATCTTTAACTTTATGAAATCAACAAAAGCAATCCTATACTCGTACCGGTCAGACAGCCGGCAATGACCTGCCCCAGTGTATGCCGGTGGAGGTAAACCCTGGCCCAGCCCACCACCGGCACAAGCAGCATCGCCACCATAGACCAGCCGGTCAGCCCGCTGGCCACAATTCCCACACTGGCTGCAGCCGAGATAGTGGTGCTGTGAAAACTGATCTTCCAGAATAGGGTGATAGCGCTCAGGGCGGCCATATATACCCATGTGGTCAACAGAATGGGAATAAGGGCCGGGGGCGCGCCCCAATAACGCAGCAAAAAAAGACAAACCCCTCCCCAAACCACCATCAGGCCCAATGGCTTCAGCCGGGAACGACGGTCAGGCATATGGATGTCGGCCAATTCACCCCTATGTATCAACCACAATACATAGGCCAGCGGAGGCAGGCAGATCAAGGGTAGTCCCCAGGCCAACCAGGAACAGACCTGGAGGGGATTGGGGACAGTATAGAAGATAAAGGCAATGGCCGTGAGGATGCCGACCACCGGCGGGCTAACCAAATTGGAAATCCACTGGGCCAGAATTTCTTCAGAACCATACCAGCTAAAAAGCCAGACTTTTGTTTTTTGAGGGAAGGCGTTGAAAAAAGGCATTTTCTTTCCTTAAAAAATAGATTGTTACAAATGAGATAAAGTTCACTTGAGATGAAGCTTGAGGTAAAGCTCACTATTATTTTAGGAGTTATACTTTAACAACAATTAAAGACCAAATTAAGACAAAGCTAAAAAATTGTTAAAATCCTTTAAAAATCTCCCCCGAGATAGATTCAGATTGTCACCGCCGCCGTCTGTTGATCAGGCAGGGTATCGGTCAGTTCATCTTCCACTAAACGAAGGTGCGGGTTCAAAAAACCGCCCCAGACTACGCCAAACTTAATCAAACCCACTACCACCAATAACAAAGCTATCCCCCGGCCCGGCCCAATGCCGATGAAAGGCCCCACAGAGCCGGCCAACACCCCGTCTGAAACGAGCAAGGGATTGAACAGGTAATCGGCCAACGGACCGGCCAGAAGAAAAGCAAGCGGCATCATGGCGTGAGCAACCATTTGTTGGATGGCAAACACCCGCCCTTGTACCTCCGGCGCAATCTTACTTTGCCACAAAGCCTGATTACAGGCAAAAATGATGGCAATAGCCAAATGAGCCGTAAATGCACCCAGCGCAATCAGCCAGGCCCAAGGTCGCAGGCCCATCAGCACAAAACTGAGGGCGCTGAACAACTCAAAGCCCAGCACCCCATAAATACGCCGTTTAGGCCCGCCCCAAACTGTCATCAAGAGACTGCCGGCCAGCATCCCTAGCCCGGCCACCGAAATGATGACGCCCAACGCATCAGCAGAGGTGAAACTCAGCACTAGCGGCGTGATGAGTACGGCCAACATGCCCCAAAAGAAATTGACCAAGGCCAAAAAGACGAGCAGACCCATCAAACCCGGACGTGCAGCAAGATACTTCCAACCGTAGACAATATCGTGCCAAAGCAATCCCTGGTGAGATTTTTCTTGAGCCGTTGTTGGAGGGCAGGGCACCCGCACCAACAACAAAGTGGTCACCGCAAAAATAAAGGTGCCCACGTCAATGAGAATGACGCCCTGTATTTGAATGGCCAACACCAGCACCCCGGCCAGAGCGGGGGCAAGTATTTCCGAGGCCGCTCGCCCAAATTGCATCAATCCATTCGCCCGTCCCAGTTTCTCTTTAGACACCAGCAGCGGCACAATAGCGGCATAGGCCGGCCATTGCAGGGTGCTAAAAGCAGAACTAAAGGCGGTGGCCAAATAAATGTGCCAGACATCAAGTTGATTGGCAAAAAATAACAGCGCAATTGCCAGCGTGCCCAGCGCCGCGCCGCTGTCGCCGATGATCATAGCCCAGCGCCGGTCCCAACGGTCCACCAACGCTCCGGCCAGCGGCGACAGCACAATGCGGGGCAAGGCCGTACACACGGCAATGAGCGCAAACTGCGTGGCCGAGCCAGTGGTTTGATAAACCCACACCCCCAGGGCAAAGCCGGTCAGGCCGGAGCCAATTTGCGACACCGTTTGGCCCAGCCAGATGACGGCAAAGACAGACATATTTTTGGATAGAAGTTTTGATTTCATGAAAGAATCCTTTCAATAAATAAAGCGAAGTGATCGACAAAAATCACTCCGCTTGACTCAACAGTTTTTAGTTTTACTGCAAAATCAGTTTATTCTGTCATATGATGGCTGGCGGTCGCATCATAATCCATCTCGTAAACTTCTTTCAGCGTGGCAATGCGTTGTAACAAATCCTCCTCAAAGGCACACTTACCCTCAAAGGCATGTAACACAATGCCTTCTAGCAGATCCCCCAAAGACATATCCAGATATTCCGCCAGAGCTTTAAGCACTTTGAGCATGCGTTTTTCAATGCGCACGCCCGTTTGCACCCGCTCAACTTTGATTCTTGGCGACTCTGTTTGTGAGGTGGTCATAGTTTGCTCCGTCCATTTTGGTACATTGGTACATAAATAACATTCAATAATTTACAACATATTGCCTTGAAAGTCAAGTTTTAATCGGATGCATGAGTATAAATTTTTTGAGAAATAAACAAGAGCGCCAAAGCAACGCCTTGGCGCTCTTGTTTTTATGTTTGTTTCACTTTAGTTGGCGCTTGATTGTAGCCACTTCTTTGGGAAAATTTTTAACGAGTCTATTCTTCTTTAAATTCTCCTTGACGATCCACTGTATATCCTTATCCTGGGTGTCAACAAGTTGAGCCATGTAGGTAAACCCTGGCTGCGGACTCGCCTTGACCACCACGCTCAGGGTATAACCCAGCGCCTTTTTTAATATTCTAAAATCCTCGGTTTTGCGCGGCTCAATTTTGAGCACCCGCTTGAAGATATTTTGGTGCAGTTCTAAAGCCGTAGCGGCAATCTCGTCGTTTTTTAAGAGGGCCGGTTCAGCCACCCCGGCCGCAACGGCCCTCAGCTCGAGCAAACTGCCCTCAACAGTCCAGGCGGCCAGGGTTTGCAAAGTATCCCGGCTGCGGCCGGTCAGTAACTTGGTCAAACCCATCGGCACGGCTTCCCGCATGCGCCACCTTGAATCATTGGCCAAGTTTTTCAAGGTGGTGATGGCCCGGTCAAAAAATTCCGGCAAAACTGAACCGATTGCGCCGACACCAACCGCGCCACAAAAGGGGATCAGCTCTTTGGGGTCATTCACGGGCGCCTCGTCAGCCGAGATGTTGGCCATTTCAACGCACAAGTTCCACAGTTTAACCGTCGCTGGCCCGGCATAAGCTTCCACCACCTCTCCCCACGCTTGCGCCAATTCCAAATTCCCCCGTGGCCCGGGCAGATTGTTGCTGTTGGCCGCAATATAATTTCTGAGGGGGGTAGCCTCGCCAGTTTCAAGAATCTGGTCCAATAATTCAATCAAATCCTGTTTGTGTTTTTCTCGTTTGTTCATTCCACCTCGAACTGATTAAAAAGGCTCTGGTTGCTACGGTAATGGGTGCAGGGGGTACCGGGGAGCAAATTCCTCAACCAGTCTCTGGTTTTCGTAGAGTTGTTCAGGTTGGCTGGTACCAATGGTGACAGCATAGACCGTACCAAGCTGAAAAACGTACTGAATCGCGGCGCGAGCGTTCCCGGCCAGTTGGCCACAGCCCAGCACTTTCATCCCGTATACCGCTTTGCCGACCATATATAGCCGCTCAATGAAGGGGTCAACCTTGGTTGGGGTTGCGTCCATATTCACCCCGGTCCGATTGATGCGGGCCAGCACAACTTCGGCCCACTCTGTTTGCGCCGCCGCCTCCAACGCGCCCAGGCCATGACAAGAAACGCCCACCGCCCGCACTTTACCCTGCTCCCTGGCCTGCGAAAGCGCGTCCATAACGCCGGCATATTTACGTGGCCAGTCAGCCTGCGTTACAAAATGCAGGAGCAAAATATCGAGCACATCGGTATTCAATTCCTTGAGAAAACGTTCAACGTCCAACGTTGCCGCTTTGGCGCTTCGGGCCAAAGTTTTGGTGGCAATGACCACTTTATCGCGGGGTAGACCCCGTAGCGCCTGGGCAATATGCCGATGTGTGCCATACCCATCGGCCGTATCCCAAAAATTGACGCCGTGCTCGTAAGCCAGCCGCAGCAAGCTGGCCAGTTTGTTCACGCCCAAAGCCGACTGCTCTGAACGACCACCCCAACCATGCGTGCCTGTGCCAATAGAGAGACGCGACACGCTCAATCCGGTCTTTCCAAAATCAACATAATCCATCTTGCGGTCAGTATACCATCAAGGAGGAAAGAAGTCACCCTCCAAAAGGGGTGACTTCTTTTTTTTGAACGCCCTTATTAATTGACAAATTTGAGCCTTCCACATTCCTCCCCATCATCTTCACAAATTTTTGACAATTGATTGCTAGAATGGTGTCAAATCACAAACTTAAAGTATTTGTGAAAAACGACTCGATAGACAAGGGGAAAATAAAAATGAGTAAAAACAAAATCACCCGGCGGCAATTTTTGATACGGGGAGCAGGCGTAGTTGGCGCAACGGCGCTGGCCTGTGCCGGTGCGGGGTTCTTCGCCGCCCGCCAACCGGCAGTAGAATTTATCGAATCGAACTGCGGCCAGGCAGAAAACGGCGGCGACGGAATATTGATCGCCTACGCTAGCGAGGCCGGATCCACCGGTGAGATAGCTGAGGCTATTGGACAGGTGTTGTGTGAGGCGGGGACAGCGGTGGAGGTGCGCCCGGTGCAAGACATTAGTGACCTCAGCTCTTACCGGGCCGTCGTCGTGGGTAGTCCCATCCACGCCAGCGCGTGGTTACCTGAAGCAATCGCGTTTGTGGAGACACACCGAAATGCGTTGAGCCAGATGCCCGTAGCCTACTTTTTAAGCTGCTTGACCCTGGCCGCGCCTGATGCAGACAATCTCCGCCCCAAGGTAGCAAGTTTTTTGGACCCGGTGCGCCGGCAAGTGTCGGAAGTGCAACCAGTGGATGTGGGTCTTTTTGCAGGGAAACTGGACTTCAGTAAATTATCCTTTGCTTATCGCGTGGTGTGGCCTTTTACAGCGGGGGGACAGGTTACCGAAGGTGATTACCGCGACTGGAAAACCATTAAAGCCTGGGCTGGCAATCTAGCTCCGGTGTTGTTAAATGCATAGCATATTGAGGTGATAGGAGTTGATAACAATGCAAAGCAAGAACCTGGATTACCTCATCATCATCATTATGGTTTTGTGCGGCCTTTACGCAGCGCTCACCGGATTGGTGATGGACGTATTGAATCTGCCTATGCTTATTTTTCACAATTACGCCGGCTACATCAGCACGATTCTGGCGGGGATTCACCTGGCTCGCAATTGGGAGAGGGTTAAGATTGTCCTGCGGAGGGGAAAAAGAATATTGGCTTAAACAGGTCAAGCGAGTTGCCTTGTAGATTCAAGGTGTGACTGCTGTTGAAAGTCGGCGGCGTTTTGAGAAGGTAGGCGGGCCTGAATAGAGACCGACATTTGCGTCTAAAAGAGAAGCGGCGTTACAATCAACGGCAAATGATTCCCCAGAGGATATGGCATGCCTAACAAAATCATTGCCCGGATTTTGCGAGAAACAAACAGCCCAAATTTATTGGACGTGTTGTCTGGCTTGAACGCGTCGGATTTACAATCGTTGTTGTTGGAAGTTTACCGCCGACGCGCCCGGCGATTAACACCCCGCGAGGTATTGACGCAATTTGAGCAAAATCGTTTTGTGCAACTGGCGGCGGTCAAGCCGCAGAAAATGATCGAGTTTGAGCGGCTGGCCTACTCGTTGCTGCCGCCGGATGTTGAAGTGGTTGAGCTTTCGCCGGTGACGCCGCTGGGCAGCAATTCGGTGGTGGCTACGGTAGATCAAAACAATGCCGTCACCACCATTCGCAACACCGAAGTTTGCTCCGACTCCACCAACGTGATGGCCCTGGAATGCGCGCGCCGGCGGCGGGAGATGAGCAAACGGAATCTGTGGTCTAAAGAAAGAGTTAAACTCTGCGCCAGCCAGCGTTTGCTGCGCGCCCAGCCGTTTGACGCCCCGGCCTCGTTTGCCCACTTTAGGGTGCTGGCGCTCTGCACCGCCGGCCAGGAAGAAAGAAATTATCAGTTTGAAACCCAATCGTTGGTTGAACACATTGAATTTTACGCGCGGCTCATAGAGGCGTGTAAAAAACGGGGTTTTGCCGTGGCTGAAGTCAACACTTATTTGACCGCTTTTGACGAAAAACGATATGAGATCATCAAAACAGAAGTTTTGGAAAAACTGGCGACCAAATATCCGCCGATCAACTTTGCCTTTGACCAAAATCGAGAAAGCGGCAGGGGATATTACGAAAGCGCCGTTTTTCAAATCTATATCCGTGATACCTCCGGCGAGAATTATCTGATCGGCGACGGCGGCTTCACCGATTGGACGCAGCAATATCTAAGCAATCGCAAAGAACGGCTGCTTATTAGTGGTTTTGGCAGTGAGCGATTTATTTATGTGTTTGGAAACAAAGGATCATGACTAAAACCATCCTCATTGTTGATGACGAACCCAAAATCGTGCAGATTTGCCGCGACTACCTGACTGCGGCCGGTTTTCAGGTGATAAGCGTTGAAACCGGCCCACTGGGACTGGCCGCCGTCCGCCGTGACCGGCCCGATTTGATGGTGCTCGACCTGATGCTGCCGGGCATGGACGGCCTGGACGTGTGCCGCCATTTGCGGCAAGACCCACTGCTCAAAAACATCCCCATCATTATGCTCACCGCCCGCGTGGAAGAAACCGACAAACTGGTGGGGCTTGAACTGGGCGCGGACGATTACATCACCAAACCTTTCAGCCCCCGCGAGTTGGTGGCCCGCGCGCGCGCTGTGCTGCGCCGGGCCAGGGGTGACACCGTCACCCCCGAAATTATTCGCGTGGCCGACCTCACCCTGGACCGCGCCCGCTACAAAGCCATCTTGCCAAATAAAGAAGTCACGCTCACCCCCACCGAATTCGAAATTCTGGCCACGCTGGCCGGCCAGCCGGGGCGCATTTTTTCTCGCGCTCAACTGCTCACGGCTACGCGCGGGGTTTCTTTTGAAAGCTACGAGAGAGCGATAGACTCTCATGTGCGCAATCTGCGCCGCAAAATTGAACCGGAGAACGGCAGCCCCAAATACATCATCACCGTGCATGGGGTGGGATATAAATTTGCCGAACAAGGGTAACGCAGTTGAATCGTTTTCCTATTCCGTACCACGTATTTCGTAAATCATTCCACGTAATCCGAAATACGCAATAATTGCCACAAATCACCTAACTTCTTGGAACAACATCCTATGTCTGACCAAAATGATCATCTCCACTCAATCCGCCAAATCCGCCGCCGTCTGTTTTGGCTGTTGACGCTGGCTTTTGGGGTAGTGGTGACCATCACTGTTGTCTTGCTGCTGGTTCTGCTCACTTTATTTATCAGCAATGCCCCCTTGTCAAGCGGTCCGTTTGCCCCAACCACCTTGCTTGGTTCGTTGCAAGCTTACTATATCGCCTATGGCAGTTGGGAGGGTGTAGAAGCGCTTTCGCTAGAAACCAACGCAGGAATCCAGGCCAGTTTTGCCGATGAATGGGAAGATGTTCTACTGCTCGATGAAACCAACCGGGTGTTGATTGATCGCGGGTACATCGGCACCGAACGGGTTGGGCAGATTTACATCCCCGGCAATAAAGAGAAACTTTACCCGGTTCAGTTCAACGGAGACCAGGTTGGAACGTTAGCCTATGTTAAAGAACTACCCCTCAAACCAATCTTTGTCTTTTTGGGCTTGCTGCCGGGGGCGGTGTTGGTTACATGCTTCGCCGGTGTCCTCACCCTGATTATCGGTTTATTGCTCATGCGGCGGGTGGTTACGCCGCTGGCCGACGTAATTGCCACGGCCCAAGAGGTGGCCTCGGGCAACCTGTCCGCCCGCGTGCAAGTGGGTGGCCCCAGCGACCTGCGCAGTTTGAGCGATTCCTTTAACCAGATGGCCGACTCCCTGGAGCGCAACGACCGCGAACGCCGCAACATGCTGGCCGATATTGCCCACGAATTACGCACTCCGCTGACCATTATGCGGGGTCGGTTGGAGGGGATTTTGGACGGGGTTTATCCCTTGAAAGAGGACCAAATTGCCCCGGCCCTGGAAGAGGTTTACGTACTGGACAATTTGGTGGAAGACTTGCGTTTGCTCACCCTGGCCGAAACGCGACAATTATCGTTGGACTGCCGCGAGATCAACCTGGGCGAGATTGCAGAAAACACAGCCAGCCTGTTTGAGGCCGAAGCTGCGGACAAGGGCATCTCGTTGATTACGGAATTTGACTCTGATCTGCCAACTATCAACGCCGACCCGCAGCGCATCGGGCAGGTTATCGGCAACCTATTGAGCAACGCTCTGCGTTACATTCCGGCCGAGGGAGGACAGATCAAACTGGCGGTGCAGCAAGTGGAAAACAGCGTCACCCTGAGCGTGAGCGACAACGGCCCCGGCATCCCAGAAGCCGACTTGCCCCATCTATTTGACCGCTTCTGGCGCAGCGAAAAATCACGTACTCGCTCAGAGGGGGGAGCGGGACTGGGCTTGGCCATAGCCAAACAACTTGTGGAAATGCATGGGGGAACCATTGGCGTGGAGAGCACGCCGGGGAAGGGGGCCAGGTTTTGGTTCAGGTTGCCTCATTATCGGCATCCTGAACCCGTTTCGTAACGTCCCATTTTTCATTTTAGTGACTCCTCTCCTTCATTTGCAGACATTGAAAAGTAATGACTCCCCCGGCCAGGTACAGGAGCGATAGAAACAAGGTGGCGGCCAGCCGAAAGCTGATTTCCTTCAGCCCGACACCGTAACTTAAAACCTGCTGTAAAGCCAGAAAGCCGTGGCTGGCCGGGAAAATATCGAATAGATCAATTTGATGTCCCAGCAACACAAAGAGGGTGATGGGCGGCAGTTGGTAAAAGGAACCGGAGAGAAATACTTGGGTCATGGCCACCATGCTGCCCAAATTGATGGCCTGGCTGTCGTTTTCAATAAAACAGGCCACCAGCAAACCCAGGCCAACGGCCGAAAAACTAATTGCCAGCCCTACCACCATCGCCAGCCATAACTCGCCCTGATTGTGGTAACCCATCAGAATGGCAGCAACGAAGACCAAAACGACCATCACCACGGCCACTGCCATTTGAGCCAGGCCGATGCCGGTCAGTAGTTCCCCGGCACGGAGAGGGGCCAGGCGCAAGCGGCGCAGCGTATGCCAGCGGATTTCGCGGGCCACCAGCATGGCGGTTTGGGGGATGATGAGCAACAAGGCAAAAACAATCATGCCCGGCGCGTACAGGTCGAACTCAGAGCGGGGACCATCCTTGAACAAAGGCTGTTCGACCACTTTCACCACCTGTGGCCGCCTGGCCAGTTGGTCGGCAGCGCGGTAAAAAGTGTTATCCAACATAAGGCTGGCCCGGTAAAATTGGAGGCTCAGCGGGTCGCCGCGCACGGTGACATTCAGACCGTCATCTGTTTCAGCAATGGCTAACAAGGCCGTAACGTCGCCGGATTTGAGCGCGGTTTCGGCGGCAGCCGGATCGGTGGTATGGGTCACGGCAAATACGGGCCGGCCATCGGCGTAACGCTGCGATTCTAAATCTGCCAGCAGGCCCTCTCCGGCAGGGGTGGTATGGCTGACCCATAGGGGATGGGTGACCAGCATGGGCACGTTGTAGCCTACGGCCAGAATACCCACAAATGCCAGGGGGGTCAACACCACCAGGGCCAGCAGTTTTGGCTCGCGCACAATCTCCAGCAGGCTTTTGCGGGCTACCAGTAGTGTTTTCATGGGCGCAACCTCCGCCCGGTGAGTTGGATGAATACGTCTTCCAGGGTGTTCTCTCGCACTCGCACCTCACCGGCGGGTAGGCCCACATTTTCCAACGTGGCCAAAATAGTCGGTAGCGCGCCGACGGCGTTCAGCGCCCGGACGGTGAGCATTTTGCGTTCCACCTCTACCACGGCTTCAGCCACCTGGGGGGCCAGACTTTCTTGCGCCTGTTGGGCCAGGGTCGCATCCAGCGGGCCGTTCAACTGAATTTCAACCACATCGCCCTCACCCACCCGGCGCTTGAGCGCGGCGGGGGTATCCAGCACCAGTAATTCGCCGTGGTCAATAATGGCCACGCGGTCGGCTACGCGGTCGGCTTCGTCCATGTTGTGGGTAGTAAGGATAACGGTTTTTTGGCGGGCCAGCGATTGGATGTACTCGCGCACCTTTACCCGGCTCTGCGGGTCAAGCCCGGCTTCCGGCTCATCGAACACCACAATTTCGGGGTCATGCACCAGGGCCATGAGCAGGTTGAGCCGCCGCTTCATCCCGCCGGAAAGGGTGCGGGCCTGTTGGTGGCGCTTGGCGGATAAATCCAATTCGGCCAGTAGTTGTTCCCCCCGGTG
>JAFGDY010000166.1 GCA_016931895.1 Anaerolineae bacterium | reverse complement strand
ATCAACCCCGGCCTGGCCGTCAAACTTTTGGACGAATTTCGCCGCCTCAGTCAAAAAACTGACGAGGTAGAAGACGCGGAAAATTTGACCCAGGCCGAGATGGACATGTTGCGCCTGGTCGCCCAGGGCGCAGACAACAAGGCCATCGCCGAGCAGTTAGCCTTATCAGAAAGAACCGTCGCCAATCGTCTCAGTAGCATCTACGAAAAACTCCACGTCAACAATCGCACCCAGGCGGCGCTGATTGCCCTGCGCCAGGGGTGGGTGACATTGGATGATGATTTGTGAGGCGTGAGTGCGGGCTGGATGTCCCCACCCGCAGCACGCCACCCGGAACATAATTCAGGTAAAAAAGTACCTTCTTGTAAGGTACTTTTTTCTTTGCCTGCCGGTGAATTTTATCTCTTGTGAAGCGAGGTAAGCCTGTGGGATAATTGTGAGGTAAAACCAGTCGGGCCATGCTTCACGATTGTTTGGACTTCCCCGGAGAAAAACAGGTGAATAATTCAATCAAAGTCTCAATCGTGGACAACGACGATTTGTTCCGCCGGAGGGCGCGCGCATGGCTCGAAGGGACAAACGGCATCACGGTCGTGGGCGAGGCGAAAGAGGAGCGGCAGGCCATCGCTCTGATCCGCGAGACTCGCCCTGATGTTATCTTGTTAGACATAAGCGCGCGACCCGCCAACGATTTGCAGACGATGGGCCACATCTGCGAATTGTTTCCTGACGCCAAGATTATCGTCTTGAACGGTGAGGGTCAAGAGCAACTGGCGCTCGAGGCGTTCAAAAAGGGTGCGCTGGGCCACCTGGTCAAAGAAAAAGTCCAGCCAATCGAGATGGTGAAAGCCATCTGTGCCGTCAGCAGAGGAGAAGCAGTTCTCAGCCCGGGTATCGCCGGGTGTATCTTGGACGAAGTTATGCAAGAACGGCGACACAGCGCCCCGCAAACTTGAGCGGGGAACCGACCACTCGCCATATCCGCGAATCGCAAGCCTTTAGACCGAAAGTAAAGTAAGGAGAAATTCCATGAAGAACAAAACTTGCGCTACTCTGTTTCTGATTACCGGCCTGATCCTGCTGGCCGGTATGCTGGCCCCTATGAGTACCGCCCGCGAGGTTGCGTGGCGGGCCGATTGGGTCAGCCCGGCTGCCGCGCCCCGGCTCGGCGGTGAGATCCAAATCTCGTTGCCTACCACGCCGGAGTGCGACCGATATAAGCCAAGCGTGGCCTACAACCGGCTCCACGACGAGTACCTGGTCGTCTGGCACAACACCTGGCCCAACGGCCACCGCGACGTCTATGCCCGGCGCGTGTCCGCGAGCGGCCAGCTTCTGAGCTGGTTCGCCGTCTCTGCCGGCACCAACGACCGGGCTCAGCCGGCCGTGGCCTACAACGCCACGAACGACGAATACCTGATCACCTGGATGTACAACGCCAACGGCGACGGCTCTACCTACGAAATCTGGGGCCGGACCATGGCCTGGAACGGATCCTACATGAACTCCGAATTCCAGATTATCACCTGGCCCAACCGCACCTTTTGGACGCCCCGCGTGGCCTGGAACAGCTACCGGAACGAATACCTGGTGGTCTGGAGCGCCTATGACGCGACGACGCTTACGCCAACCGACATAGCCCACGCTATCCTTTCGAATAACGGCACCAAGCTATATGGCGCCATCATCTCCACTGCCGGGCAGCCGTACCAGGCCGACGTGACCTACAACGTCGCTGCCGACGAATACCTGGTGGTCTGGCGGCACATGTGGACTGCGAGCGATGGCGATATCCGCGCCGCCCGCATCGATGCCGGGCCTGCCGTTATAGTTAACCCGCCGGGCGAGTTTACGATCAATGCCTCGGAAGAAGATCAACTGCTACCGGCCGTAGCCACCAACCAGCAGAGCCGCTACCTGGTGGTTTGGCAGCACGCTTACCCTGGTCCTTGCTGCGACTGGGATATCCGTGGCCAGGAATTGGACGTGAACGGCGACCTAGTGGGCAGCGCGTTCTTCATTGCCGGTTCCACAGACGACGAGACATCTCCCGCTGTCGCGGCCCGGCCCGGAATCGACTTGGATTACCTGGTCGTCTGGCAGGCGAGTACCTCAACCGGTGAGCATATCTTTGCTTATCATCGACGTGGTGACAATATTGGGGTTTTTGAGGTCGCCGCCGCCGCATTCTGGGATCACGAGAGTCCATCCGTGGCCTGGGGACAGGGCGACTCACTGATCGTGTACGAGGGGGATTCCCAGGGCGATCCGACGGTCTACCGACACATCTATGGACGCATGGGGTGGCCGGAGGCGGTGTACCTGCCGCTTATCTTGCGCAACCAATCGTAAGGGCATTCGGGTGGATAAAGGTATTGCTTGCGAATGTGCAAGAACGACGTATGCGTCTTGCCCGCACTCGCGCTACAATCGCCCAACAAGAAAGCTTCGCACCTTTCAAAGGAGATCTAAAAAATGAAACACCTTTTTATTTTTTTAACACTGACGAGTTTATTGTTAGCCGCTTGTGGTGGCACCCCAACGCCTGACCTCGAGGCAACGGTGCAGGCTGCCGTTGCCGCCACCCAAGCCGCGCCTGATCTCGAGGCAACGGTCCAGGCCGCTGTTGAGGCCACCCAAACCGCACCTGATCTCGAGGCAACGGTACAAGTTGCTATCGCGGCTACCCAAGCCGCGCAGCCAACCCAAATTCTTACACCTGAGCCGACCCAATTAGACATGCCCACAGATACGCCAAGTGAAACCCCACCGGCAACGACAGACGTATCCACTACCGTGGTTGACGACACACCTACGCCGTCCCTTGATACCCCCGCCCTACCTTTGCCCGGCGAAAACGTTGAACCTCTCTGCTCTGACTCTCAACCATCCCTGGTCACAGATTTCAACGTCCGCCAGACCCCGGACCAGCCCGAGCCGCCGGCCCGTGTCCCCTTCCGCGACCCGGTCTTTGGTGCCTGCCTGGTGCGCGTTACCAACCGGCAAACTGACCTGGCCGCGAACGATCCCTCTAACGGCTTGAAAAACGAGTACTCGCGCGTGCAGTCTTTTAACGCCGACGGCAGCCTGATTCTGGCGCGCAGCATCGAGGCGAACTGGTATCTGTATAATGCCCATACCCTCCACCCCCTTGGCCAACTACCCCTCGCCGTGGAACCCCGTTGGGATGCCAGCAACCCGGATTTGCTTTACTACTCCGATGAGACCCGCCTGATGGCTTACAATGTGCGCAGCGAGGAGCAGAGTCTGGTTCACGATTTTGCAACGGATTTTCCCGACCGGCCGCTGGCCGCTGTTTGGACGCGCTATGAAGGCAGCCCCTCGCTCGACAGCCGCTATTGGGGTTTGATGGTTCAGAATCAGGAGTGGCAGACCGTCGCCTTGCTGGTGTACGACCGACTGGAGAATCGAGTGATTGCCAGACGCGACCTACCCGACAAGCCGGAGATTGACACCGTAACCATCAGCCCGATGGGGAACTACTTCCTGGCCTACCACGATGAGTATTGCGAGCCTGGCCAATTGGGCGACGACGCGCATCCCTGCGGCCTGATGGTCTACGACCGCAACCTGACCAATGGGCGGAGTTTGCTGCGCCTCATCGGACACTCCGACCTGGCCCTCGACGCTCAAGGGCGCGAGGTGCTGATCTATCAGGATATTGACACCGACCATATTTCTATGCTCGACCTGGCCGCCGGCGCGGTGACTCCTCTTTGGCCGATAGATTTTAGCCACACGCCGATTGGCCTGCACTTTTCGGGCCGCGCCTTCCACCGGCCCGGTTGGGCGCTGGTCTCCACCTACAGCGGCGGACACCCAACCGCCTACACCTGGCTGGACGATCAGATTTTTGCCATCGAACTGAAGTCCGGCGGGCGCGTGGTGCGGTTGGCGCACACCCATTCGTTGGTAGACGAAAACCAGGAGCACGACTACTGGGCCGAGCCGCACGCCAGCATCAACCTGGACTTTACGCGGGTTGTTTTTACCAGCAATTGGGGCCGTTCCGGCACCGACGAGGTGGAAATGTTTTTGCTTGAATTGCCGTTGAACTGGAGCGAGTAATTTTCTAAAGTGAAGAAAGAACTGGATGATTACGAACTGCCTGCGAAGTTCCGAAGCGACTCTTTACGTGATCACCGAAAACGGTTTTGAAGATCTCAATGAAGCCAATGCTGGAACATTTTCATTTCTTATTTTTTACGATCAGGGAGCCGGGACAATCTGTACCAGTCACTACCCGAGAAAATAAAAATGCCAGTCAATCAGACTGGCCATGGGGCAACTTCAAGGCACCAGCCGGACGGTCAAGATCAACCCGGCGTGTCGATTGTGACCACTACCACCAATGAGAATCTTCCGGGATAGTCTTGGGGAGGGGAATATTGGCAATGGGAGGAAGTTGTGACGTCATATCAGGGCTACCTTTTGTGCATAGAATTTGGCCCTATTCTACCCCAGGCCGGGGGATAGCACAAACAGTGAGAATTTTTGCTCGACCATTCGATAATCAGGTAAGCTTTACCTTTTACCTCAAGGTTGTAGTGGGTTGAACTCCAAACCCAACAAGTAGCTTGTGGTTCAGGTTAGATTGGCTATTTGTTTTTTGTCAGAATTCTAAATCATCCCCCAAAATACCCGCCAACGATACATAAATTACCCGCCAAAAACAGTAAATTTTTGTACCCAATCAAGTGAATTTTTGTACCCCGAATTGGTTTATACTGGAACAGGTTTGTTCAGTTGTTATTGCTCGCAGGAGAAACTACGGGCGTTATGCATAACCCAATCCGTGTGTTACTCGTTGTTGCCGATAACGCCTTTCGCCAGGCGATACGTGCCTGGCTCCAGCGCACCACCGACCTGACCTGTGTGGGCGAGGCGCGCGATGGGGCAGCCACCCTTGCCTTGCACCGGGAGCTTGACCCCGGGGTGATTTTGCTGGATGTTGCGGCTGTATCTGGTCAGAATGGACAATCCGTATTGCGTTTGAGCCAGGCGTATCCTCACAGCAAAATCCTGGTACTGAGCGCCCCTGGTAACCAGGAAGAGCTGATTGTGAACCTGTTCAGGCAGGGCATCTGGGGCTACCTGGATAAAGAGAGCTGTCAGCCATCTGAAATTATTGAAGCCATCCGGGTAGTCAGTAAGGGCCAGGCCGTTTTAAGCCCCAGCATAGCCGGGCGGATTTTGAATGAGTTATCTCAATTACAAAAACATCAAAAAATTTCAAATTATACCAATCAAGGAGGTATTTTCAATGACTAAAGTTAAGATATGGTTCACCTGCGGCATCTTTATCACACTCTTGAGCGTAATGGCGATTTCGCAAGCCCTTGCCGCGCCGGAAAATCAGGCGACAACCTGCAATGTTCCAACCCAATATGCCACTATTGGCGCGGCCCTGGCCAACCCGGCTTGCACGCTCATCCGGGTAGCGGCCAACACCTATCATGAGAACCTGACCATCACCCGTTCCGTGACCATTGAGGGCGTTGACACGGAAACGACCATCATTGATGGCGGCGATATTAGTTCTGTCTTTGTCATCACCAACTCGGCCACCGTAATGCTGGACAAGTTGACCATCTACAACGGCGCGGGCACTGACGCGGACACTGACTCCCTCGGCGGCGGCATCTACAACTATAACGGCAACCTGACCGTTCGGGACAGTTATGTCTACTACAACGCAGCGGATTATGGCGGCGGTATATTCAATTCAGGCACGCTGCTTGTTCAGGACAGTTCGGTCTCCGGAAATACAGGTTTGTATCACGGCGGCGGCATCCACAATTATGGTACCTTGTCTGTTCGGGACAGCCTTATCTACAACAATGATGCGGATCAATTTGGCGGCGGTATCTATAATGAAACAGGTGCAATGATCCTCTCCGGCTCCGAAGTTTCCGAAAATGTGGCCGATCAGGGGGGCGGTTTAACCAATCTGGGCGGCACGACCACCATCGAAGATACCGATATCATTTCCAATACAGCTCAAGCTGCCGGCGGTATATTGAACGAGGCGATAAATTTTAATAGCCGGGACTACAACGCCGTAATGACCGTCACCGGCAGCCGGGTCTTGAGCAATACCTCTGACGCAGAGGGCGGGGGCGGCTTGTTGAATGCAAGCCGTGATCACCTGACCGCTACCCTGACCATCAGCAACAGCCTGGTCAGTTATAATGTTGCCAACGGCAGCGATGCGTTAAACGGCACCGGCGGCGGGATCTGGAATGCCTCGGGAAGCAGCGGTGGCTTATCCCGGCTAAACATCAACAATAGTACCATCAGCCACAACCGGGCCGTGAACGGCGGGGGGATTGCCAACGCATTTGACAGCGCCACCATCAGCCACAAGCTGGAGGTGACCGTTAATAATAGCACCATCAGCCACAACAGCACCTTGGCCTTAACCGGCAACCAGGTGGGCAACGGCGGCGGCTTGTTCAACATGAACGGCACCATGACCCTGGTCAACAGCACCCTCAGCGGCAACGCGGCCAACGGTATCCCCGGCGCCGGCACCGATGTCAGCGGCATGGGCGGCGGGGCGGTCAACGCCGGAAGCACCCTCATCTCCCGGCTGATCCTGACCAACACAACCGTAACCGGTAATCACGCCAATGTGACCGGCGGCGGCCTGGGCACCGGGTTACTAGACCCGGCCGCTTGGGGTACCGCCACCACCCTCAAAAACAGCCTTGTGGCCGGTAACAGTGCCACCATGCTGCCGGCCAACTGCACCAGCCAGCCAACAAGCGCGCCCAATATGTTTGTTTCTCAGGGATACAACCTGGAAAACGGGAACACCTGCAACCTGACCCAGGCCAGTGATCTGATCAATACCGACCCGCTGCTTGGCCCCCTGGCCGATAACGGCGGACCAACCCAAACCCATGCCTTGCCACCCGGCAGCCCGGCCATTGATCAAGGCCATACCGGTAGTTTTAACACGGACCAACGCGGGCGACCCCGCCCGGTAGACATGGACAACATTGCCAACGCTACCGGCGGTGACGGCAGCGACATTGGCGCGTACGAGTTTGGGCAAAAAATATATCTGCCTGTTATTTACAAGGTTAAGTAGCTCCAGAAAATGGTCATTTTTGACCAGACAACGGTCATTTGTGACTATACAAAAACCCTGTTTTTGCCGTTACGCGCCGAGTTGTTTTGTGATAGGATGTGGCGGGCGTTGAACCCAAACTGCTACTTCAACTCTCATCGTTGCTTATCAAAAAAATAAAATCAAATCAAACTACTATCAGAACAAGGAGAAAACTCATGATCCAAAGAATATCCTTCACTATTTTTTAGTATTTAGCCTTATCCCGGCCGGTTGCGGCAGCGGACCGGCTGCCGCAACCGGCCGCTACCGAAGCGCCCGCTACCCAACTACCGCCTACAGATACCCCTGCGCCGCCAGACCCTACTGCCACCCAACC
Organism: Anaerolineae bacterium; assembly: GCA_016931895.1. Classification (NCBI taxonomy): domain Bacteria; kingdom Bacillati; phylum Chloroflexota; class Anaerolineae; species Anaerolineae bacterium. Next base: position 354 of record JAFGDY010000166.1, on the reverse strand, counting down.
CTCGCCCACAGCGAAACCAACGGAAGAAGTTGAGACCGAAGCGGACGCCGAAACCAAAACGGATGCCGAGACTGAAACAGAAATCGCAAGCGAGCCTGAAGAAACCATTCCCGGGTTTGATATTCCCGACGGTAAAGCCCTTTTTGTTTTCTATAACTACACCGACGTTGATTTGTTGGTGGGGCAAGTTCAAAACATCCGCCGGGTGGTTTTGCGCTATATTTTTGGACCAGATAAACTCATTTGCCATAAACTTGTAGATGATAATTAGAGTTGTTCCTGAATAAGCAAAACCTACTAAATGCAGGGCTTTTATACGATCTTGGTGCCCTATATGTTGTGCAATTTCTTATT
>JAFGDY010000165.1 GCA_016931895.1 Anaerolineae bacterium | reverse complement strand
GCAGGTCTTGTGCCTGCCCAGGGCGACCACAAGGATTCGCCCCTACATATTGGGGTATGCCACGGAAAATCCCAAAGAGCCATGATTGTTTTAGACGAGCAACTACTGGGACGCCACATAGAAACAAAAATTGCCAAATGGTATCGGGGCGAGGTCAGATTTATCACCGACTTGCGCCCCGATACTGTTATCAAAGATGATGCTATTCCAGAGTTGCTGCGACAGCAGAAGCAACCCACATTTGTAACGATCAATGAGAAAGACTTTTGGAGAAAGGTAACTATAAACGACCAATATTGTGTCGTTTGTTTTGCAATATCAGACGCCCGTGCCGGGGAAATTCCCCAATCCCTGAGATCTCTATTTCGCCGTCCAGAGTTTAAGACAAAAGCTAAGCGAATGGGTAAAGTTATTCGAGTTACAAAGGAAGAAATTATTTATTACACCTTTGATCGCCGGCAACTGATCAGAACAATCGCTTTTGCAGTAAATCCATAAACGGAGCACTCAGGTAAGGATATAACCCAATGACGAGCGAGTTGGTAGGCAAAACAATCGGCGGCTATAAACTGGTTGAGACAATGGGCGCAGGCGGCCTGGCCGTTGTCTACAAAGCCTACCAGCCCAACCTGAAACGCTGGGTGGCGGTAAAAGTGCTGCACCATAAAGATAGTGAAACCCTGATCCGCTTTCAGCGCGAAGCCCAGGCCATTGCCCGCCTGCGCCACCGCAATATTGTGATTGTTTACGAGTACGGCGAGCAGGATAGCTGGCCCTACATTGCCATGGAATACATCGAAGGTGGCACATTGGCCAACCGTTTGCAGGGGCAGCCGCTGGATTGGGTCAAAGTGACCAACCTGGCCATTGCCCTGGCCGAAGCCCTGGATTACGCCCACCAAAACGGCCTGGTCCACCGGGATGTCAAACCCTCCAATATCCTGATGGCCCAAGAAGATTGGCCCCTGCTGGCCGATTTTGGGCTGGTCAAACTGCCGGATGCCGAGTTTGTGTTGACCGGCACGGGCGTTTCTATGGGCACCCCGGCCTACGTGGCCCCGGAGCAGGCCCGCGGCGTGGCCGTTGACAGCCGCTCCGATATGTACTCGTTGGGCGTGGTTATGTTTGAAATGTTGACCGGTCGCCTGCCCTTTGACTATCCCAATCCCAATAAAATCTTGTTGGCCCATATCTCCGAGCCGGTTCCCTCGCCCCGCCAGTTCAACCCCGCTTGCCCGGTGGGGCTGCAAGAAGTCATTCTCACGGCCATGCAAAAATCGCCCGTTAAGCGTTATGGCGATATGCAATTAATGGGCCACGCCCTCAAAGACGTGCTGGCCTCGTCAAAGCAACGGCCCGCCTTTTACGCCAGCCCGCCGTCGTCGCAGGTGACCACCTTAAAAACAGCCGATTTGCCCGGCCAGGCAGCCCGGACGGCTGGGCCGGAACCGGCTCCCTGTGACGCCCGGCTGTTTCTGGTTGAGCCAAGAGTGACCATCCCGCTGCCGGATCAGGAGAACTTGATCGTTGGCCGCACCCATCGCCAAACTGTGGCCGATATTGACCTTGGCCCGCACGGGGCTGCCGAGGCAGGCGTTTCTCGCCGGCATGCCCGGCTGCTTAAACAGAGCGACGGCTGGTTCATTGACGACCTGGACAGCTTGAACGGCACCTACGTGAATGAAGTCAAAGTTAAACCGGGCCTACCCTTGTTGCTCAAAGATGGCGACCTGATCCGTTGCAGTCACTTTTCTTTTTTATTTTTGATAACGGCCAAAACCTGAAAGGCGTTCCGTGACCCTGAAAGCACCCACCCCGGCAACAGCGCAACATTCAACCGCCTCCGCCCAAACCGAGGCCGCTCAAAACTGGCTTCTGCGAGCCGTCCAGGGCTGGGGTCTCATTTTGTTGACCCTCCACCTGGCCGCCTCTCGCCTGCCCGTAGAAACCACCTGGAGTGTGTGGCCTTACACATTTCTGCCGTCGTGGTTGGGTTGGGGCCTGGCCTTATTGGCCGGCGCCCTCATTATTCCGCCAATCAACAACACTGTGTTGCACTGGTTAGGCCGGTTATGGCGGATTTGGCCGGGCAAACATCGCCGCCAATGGTGGTTTGCCCTGGCCGCCGGGCTGGCCGGGCTGCTTTTTTGGCTGGCTCGTTTGCGCCATTTGCGGTGGGGCGATGCCGCTGTTTTGGCCCAGGCGCTCTCCCACCCCAATTTAGAATTGCGCGTTGTGTATAATTGGCAGGCTCCTTTGACCGTTTTCCTCCACCAACGCCTGTGGTACTTTGTCGCCCGGCCCTGGTTGGGCTGGCCGGTGGAATACGTTTATGCCGCAATCAGTATCATTTGCGGGATAGGGTTTGTTTATCTGCTGCTCACCTTTTTGGCCCAATTGGGCCGCACGCCCCTGGAAAGCGCCGTGCTGGCCGGCTTGCTGTTGACCACCGGCTCGATGCAGCTCTTTTTTGGTTACGTTGAAAATTATACCATTGTCTCGTTAGGGCTGCTGCTAACGCTGTTTCTGGCCTGGCGCGCCCTGCGCGGCGACCTTCAGCCGGTATGGCCGGTGCTGGCCCTGGCCCTGAGCAACGGGTTTCATCCTTCTACCGTTTTCTTGTGGCCGGGTATGCTGGTTTTGATTTGGCTGTGTTGGAAACGCAATTACGTCTCCGTGGCCGGCGGGCTGGCCCAAACTATTCTGCCGCCCCTGTTGGTGGGGGCAGGCGTGTTTGCCCTCATGGAGTCCGGCGGCCACGGCCTGTCGGCCTTATTGAGCGACGACCGGCCCGGCGGCGGCGACGGTATCTGGTTTGTGCCCCTCTTTGCCACTACTACCGTTTGGCAGCATTACACCATGTTTTCGGTAGCTCACCTGTTGGATTGGCTCAACGAACATCTCCTGATTTCTCCCTTTGGTTTGCCCCTCATTATGCTGACCCTCATCACCGTCTCTCGTTTCCGGGTGGCCGTTTTTGACCGGCCTGCCGACAAAGATTACGGCTATTTTTTAAGCGTTACCGCTGCGCTCTATCTGCTGCTCACCTGGGTTTGGAATCCAGACTATGGCGGGCGCCAGGATTGGGACTTGTTTGCGCCTTCGGCGTTTGTTTATACCCTGCTGGCGGGTTATCTGTGGGTGCGCGTGCTGGTCAACCGGGATAAATTAAAAGAAGGCAGTCTGTTTATAATGGCCGTGGCCTTTTTGCATGCGGCGGCCTGGATTTTTACCAATACCCAAGACTTGCCCCGGGAGAATGGGACAAACAGATAATTGACTTTCCAAAGTCTACCCTCTACAATAGTCTTTACCCAACAAAATCTTTATCCGAACTTTAACTTATGCAAAATACTCGCCTTCCAGAACCCCAAAGATATACCCTGGTTTTTCTACTTATCAGCGCCGTTATTCTGGCCGCGCTTTTTTTCCTGGGCCGGCTGGTGGTAGGGCAAAACACGCTGAATTTTCTCTTTTGGTTGTTGGCTGCTCTCATTTTGTTGGCCGTTTACTTTAGCCATCGGCTTTACCAAAACAATTTGCAAAAAGTTTGCGCCGCGTTAAAAGCCACCCGGCAACATCTTCAAAAAGCTGAACATGCCGCCGCCGAAGCCAAAGCGCTCCAACATCGTTTTATCAGCAATCTCAGCCACGAGATGCGTACCCCCTTAACCGCTATCATTAATTTCTCTTACATCCTTTCCCAAACCGATGGCGGCGGCGACATGTCTGAAGAGCAAAAATTGGATTATTTGGGCCGCATTTACGAGGCCGGCGAGTTTTTACGCGATATTGCCAATGATTTACTGGACCTGGCCAAAATTGAAGCCGGGCAAATGGAATTGTTTTGGGAGCCGGTAGACCTGGCCGAAATCAGCGCGGGTGTGATGAAAACCGTGGCCGGGCTGATTGAGGATAAGCCCATTGCCTTACGCCAGGAGATTCCCCCCTATTTACCTGCCATCAACGCTGATAAGGTCCGCATCCGGCAAATCCTGCTCAATCTTTTGAGTAATGCGGCCAAATACACCAACCAGGGTGACATCACCTTGCGGGTGACAGACCACAATAGCCAGCTTAAAATAAGCGTGATTGATACCGGCATTGGCATTAAAACCGAAGATTTTGAACGTATCTTTGAGGAGTTTCAGCAAGCAGAAGAGGCTTTTACCTTACGAAAACCGGGGGCCGGCCTGGGCTTGCCTATCAGTAAAAAATTTGTTGAATTGCACGGCGGTCAATTGTGGGTTGAAAGCGAAAAGGGGCGGGGGTCGGCCTTTCACTTTACCTTACCCCTCAACACCTCCACCCCCGCTACTCCCGAAAATGAGGGCCAATCTCTGGTTGAAAATGAGGCATGATGAGCGTTGATTTAGAGAAGGTTAGTTTAGCCGATATAACCATAGTGATTGTTGAGGATGACCCCAACTCTTACCGGGCCACGATGAGCCTGCTAAAAATGGCCGGGGCGCAGGAAGTGCATGCCTGCACGTCTGTGGATAGCGCCATGGCCCTGGCCGAAAAATTGCCCAAAGTTGATCTGTTTTTGGTTGATATTTACATGCCGGGCGAAACCGGCTTTGACCTGCTCAAACGCATCCGCGCCCATCCTGGCCTGAAAAACAGTAAAGTGGTGGCCCTGACGGCCAGCGTTATGTTTGCCGACATCCGCCGGATCAAGGCTGCCGGGTTTGACAGTTTTATCGGCAAACCTACCCGTCCCGGCCGTTTTCCCGACCAAATCCGGGCTATTTTGGCGGGGGAGGAGTTGTGGGAATGGCGATAGATATATTCGAGATAAAAATCCTTGCGTTTGTCGGCATATTCCAGGTTAATTCTTTGATATGTTCGTTAGCAAGGATTGCTAAAGTGAGGTTTGGATGAAAGACTTTGAGAAAGCGCTTTATGAAGCGCTTTTAGTTGCTTTTGGTAAAATACTGGCCAAATACAATGTGTTTGCCCAGGGATATATTCTTAAAGATGTGGGGAAAGAGATCATTGATTATCTTAATAACCACGGCTTTGCGTTTGAGGAAAAAGGCGATCTGGAAGACCTCTCGGCCCTGACCGAACTTTTTGTAAAGAATGGATTTGCCGAAAGATTGGACATTGAGCCGGCGGATAAGGGCCAGAACTACATTTGGCATAATCTGTACGGCGCTGCTGCCTATGAGGAGTTATACGCCATTATCGCCAACCCATTTTTATCTTGCCCCTTGAATTTATGTTTATACTACCTGGCCGACAAACATAATAAAACGATGCGGCTTTACCGCAAAACATTTGATGTGCAAAACAATGTGGTTGAGTCGCAGTATGAGCTGGTGGATAAAGATATGCCCCAGGAGGAAGATATTGATCCGCTGGTAATTGAGAATGCGCGGCTTTATGAGTTGGCCCAAGAACGAGCAGATAGCTTGGAAAAAGCACTAAAGGAACTCAAAATCCTCAGAGGCATTATCCCTATCTGCACTTCCTGTAAAAAAATACGCACCGACGAAGGCTATTGGCAACAGGTGGAAACCTATATTGGCGAACACAGTGAGGCGCTGTTTAGCCACGGGGTTTGTCCGGAGTGTATGGAAAAGTTGTATCCCGAATATACCCAAAAAATAAAGGAGGCAAAATTGGTAAAGGATTAACCCCTCTTTAAATTATATGTAACCCACTTTGTTTAGCTTTTTGCTCGGCCTTTTTCAAAAGATAGCGCGAGAGAACGGTATAGAGCACCGCATAGCCCACCAAAAACCCCCACTCCAGCCACACCGGCTGGAGCGTTTGCCAATCACCTTCAAAACTGTAGTACCGGATTAAATCATAGCCCCAGGTGTAGGGCAAAAGATAGGCCAGATATTGCACCACTGTCGGAAAAACACTCACCGGCAAATAAGCTCCGGCCAAGAATTCAAACAAGACCCCCAGCACGTTGGCAATTGAATTCACCTGCCGCCACAACAGGGCCAATAGCGCGATCATAATGCCCATTGCCGTTAAAGTAACCCCTACCAACATACAAACCAGCAGCACCATCAGCATATTGGCGGCGCTGGCTTGGGTATAAAGAGCCAGAAACAGGTAAAGCGGCACAAAAAAAACCAGGCTGATCAGAATCTCGGTGACCACGGTGCCCACGTAATAGGCATAGCGCGAGCCGGGATTGCTGTACAAAAATTCAAGCGTGCCGTTGTAAAGATCGGTGGACACGGCATTGATGGGCGCCCAGAGTGTGGGCCAATTGAACATCATGATCAGCATGGCCCCCTGAAAAAAGATGAACAACTCGCGGCCCGTTAAAACCTGGCCGGCCTCGCCGCCGCTGCCAAAAGTAACCGAGTGGGCCAGCAGCATAAAAAAGGCTACTCTAATGGCAATTTGCACAAAATTGCCCACCAGGTTGGGCAGGTAACGGGTGGCAATCCGCAGCCCCTTGCTGATGGTGGCCGCCACAATCACCCGGCCGGAGGTAGGGCGAGATAAACTTTGTATGGAGCCAGATTTAATCATCGTTTGGGTCAGACTGGTTTGCATAACATTTCTATAATAATTGTGAATGGTGAATTGTGAATGATTAATTGTTAACTGTTAATCAAACTTTTCGGTCAGCTCGCCAATGTGATGCACAAAGGCATCTTCCAGCGAAACCGTATGATGGCGAAACCCGGTCTGCACATTATCCTGGCGCAGGGCGCGAATGATGGCCTCGGCGCCGCCCATTAGATCAGATACGCCAAAAGAAAGCCAGCGGGGATTACGCTCAAGCCGGCAGATTACCGGCTCAAGTTGCAAGATTTTTTCCACCGTGGCCGGCGATAGGGAGTCTTGCTCTATTTCTACAAACTCGGTGGCCCCCACGGCGGCTTTTAACGCCGCCGGCGGGCCGGAAATGGGGATCCGGCCCCGGTGAATAAGGGCCACCCGGTCGGCCATTTCATCCACTTCAGACAAAACGTGAGAGGTGAGCAAGAGAGACTTTTTTTCTTCGGCCACAAATTTTTTAAGGAAAACGCGGATTTTTTTGGCAATAATGGGGTCAAGCCCTTTGGTCGGTTCGTCCAGGTAAACCAGCGGGGGATCGTGCAGTAAGGCCCGCATAATCACCACCGTTTGTTTTTGCCCGCCGGAGAGATGGACAAATTGTTTACCCAGGTTGGCGTGAAAATCAAAGTACGCGGCCAGTTTTTCAATTTGCCCGTCAATCTGGGTTTTGCTCATGCCGCGCAGCGCGCCAAAAAAACGCAAATTCTCTGTAACCGTCAGGCGGGCGTAAGCCGAGCGTTCCGTATCTTGGCCCACGTAACCAAACAGGTGCCTGATCTCTTCGGGGTGTTGGTCCAGATCGTAACCCAAAATTTGCACCTGGCCCTGGTTTTTTATTAACACGGTGGCCAGGATTTTGATAAAGGTGGTTTTGCCCGCGCCGTTGGGGCCAAGCAGGGCCAGGATTTCGCCTTGCTGCAAGTCAAGCGATACGTCTTGCAGGGCCGTGGCCCGCCCGTAGGTTTTGCGGACGTGTTGGGCGGATAAATAAAGGGTCATTCTTGTTATCCCAAATTTTTTTGAATAGACCATTGCGACCTGGGCAATAGGTCAAATAACTCCCCAAAAGGGCGGGGGGCTTTGGGGGGAGTTCCCCCCGTTATTTCCCGGCCCTGTGCTGCTATTGCACAGGTACGATTATTGCGATGGTACTTCATTTTTAGCCGCCTCACCTATCCGGCAGCTAACAATCAGCCATCTATCGCCGGTCCGCTCATTGGTTTTTCTGGAGGCTGCGTTTTGCGCCATCAAGCGTATTGCGTAAGAGCATGGCAATGGTCATGGGGCCAACACCGCCGGGCACCGGGGTGATGGCGGCGGCCACTTCTTTGGCCTCGTCAAAGGCCACATCGCCTACCAAACGGTACCCGCGCTTATCGGCGGGGTCGTCTACGGCGTTCACGCCCACGTCAATCACCACCACCCCGGGTTTGAGCCAATCGCCGCGCACCAGCTGGGGCCGGCCCACTGCCGCAATCAGGATGTCGGCCTGGCGCACCACTTGGGGCAGGTTTTGGGTGCGGGAGTGGCAAATGGTCAGCGTGGCGTTGCGGTGGAGCAGCAGCATGGCCACCGGCAGCCCCACAATATTGCTGCGGCCCAGCACCACCGCCTGTTTGCCTTCAATTTTTACGTTGGTCCGGTCAAGCAGTTCAATGCAGCCTTTGGGCGTGCAGGGCACAAACAAGGGTTCGCGCTGTTTCATAGAAAGCCGGCCAATATTGATAGGGTGGAATCCATCCACATCCTTTTCCAGGCTAATGGCCGCCAGGATTGTTTCCGGGTCAATGTGAGCGGGCAAAGGAAGCTGCACCAAAATTCCGTGCACCTCCGGGTTGGCGTTCAAATCTTGCACCAGTTTGAGCAGTTCTGCCTGGCCGGCCTCTTCCGGCAAGTCGTAACTAAACGATTTGAAGCCCGCTTCGGCGCAGGCTTTCTTTTTCATCCGCACGTAAGTTTGCGAGTCTTTTCGTTCGCCCACCAAAACAGTGGCCAGGCCGGGCGCTTTACCAAATTGGGCCTGCATGGCTTCCACTTCAACTTTAATTTCACTACGGATGGCGGCCGCAATAGCTTTACCGTCAATAATTTGAGCAGTCATTTTTATTCTCCTTGAACGCAGATTTTTGAGCCGGTGGGTCAGAAAAAAAATAATGCCGTAAGCATAACGTAACTCAAATAATGAGTCAAAAAACAAACAACCTCTATGGCCTTTGGGATAAGCCGATGGACGCCCATCAGTAGTTTCTCTCCTTAATATTGGGAAAAACTACGGATGACGGTGAGCAGAGTAATATGGTATAGTGATGGCTGGTCAGGGTTATCAGAGGCCAAAGCAATCAACCAGAAAGAAGGGAAAAAATGAAGCGCGAGATAAATTTATTCATTGTTTTATTGATAGGGATGATGGGCTTACTGGCGGCCTGCGGGTCTGCCGAAACGCCGGCCCCTACTGTTGCGCCGCCGCCCACGTCTGCCCCCACCCCAACCGATGCGCCTCCTGCCGAGCCGCCGGCGCCGGCCGCTCCGGCCTTGAGCGGCCACATTGTTTTTCCGGTTTACGATGAAACAGCCGGAACCTACAATATCTTTATGGCCAAGGCAGACGGCAGCGACCGCCAGATGGTGGTTGCCGCAGCCAGCCAGCCGGATTTGAACTCCGACGGCAGCCGTATTATCTACCGTTCGTGGCAGGGCGACAGGCGGGGGCTGATGGAACGCGGCGTTGAGGGCGGCGAGCCGTGGATTTTTAACGCTCACTTTGAAGCCGGACGGCCTAAATTTGCCCCGGATAATATGTCCTTCCTCTTCCACTCGCAAGAGGCGGGCGAAAAACCGGCCATTTATCGCACCTCCGGCCCGGAGTACGATGTGCTGCGCCGCGAGTCTAACCCTATTCAGGGTGAAGCGCCGGCCTGGACGCCCGATGGCCAGAGCTTTGTTTACAAAACGTGCCTGGCCACCGATTGTGGTCTTTTCTTTAGCCATATTGACGGCGGCAATTTGCGCCAACTGACCAAAGAATTGAGCGACACCAATCCGGCGGTGTCGCCCAACGGCCAGAGCGTGGTTTATATGTCGCAGGGCAGCGGCAATTGGGATGTTTACGTGATCAATCTTGAAGGCAGCAATATGACCCAGTTGACCACTGCCTCCGGTAATGATGGGCTGCCCACCTGGTCGCCCGATGGCCGGGCGATTGCCTTTGTCTCCGACCGGGGCGGGGAGTGGGCGATCTGGGCCATGAATCCCGACGGCGGCAATCAGCGCCAACTTTTTGCCCTGGGCGGCTCAATTGACGGCGCCGTGCAATTGGATGTGGCCAACAGTTGGGGCTGGCGCGGGGAAAGCATTGACTGGGCGCCATAAGTTAGAAGAGAACGTAACCCTGGCTTCACTGATAGCAAACGGGCCGGCTAACAAAGCCGGCCCGTTTTTTAGTTAACTATTTCAACAATGTGGTAATGATTTGGTAATTCAACATGTCATTCTGAACGAAGCTTGGAAGCGAAGCGGCTGAAGCGGAGTGAAGAATCTCCTTCTGGTGTTACATCAGCCAGGCCAAGGAACGCTATAAAGAGATTCTTCGGCCTACGGCCTCAGAATGACATTTAAACGAACAATTACCGAATCGTTTCGAACTAAAATCCCCCGCCGGGGTAAGGGGGCTTGTTTCTTTTGGGTTGAAAATCTTGGCGCAATTGAAAAAATTTATTCAACCCACAATGTGCGCCAGCGACTCTGTACGCATATCGCGCAGGCGGTCGCGCACCACTTGCGCCATCTTCTGGATCATGAGATAACCAAATCTGCAATTATCTTCAAAAATTGATAGCAGTTCTTGGGCGTCAAGGGCAATAACCCGGCCCGGGGTAGTGGCCTTGCCGCTGGTAGTGGCCTGGTGCGGCGGCACCAGCGCGGACCAGCCAAATACTTCGCCCGGCCCAATGGCGCTCAGCACAACGTCTTCGGTTTTCAACTCCCCGGTAAACTGCTCCGAAAGTTTATGCTCTACATCGGCGGCGGGCACTTCAATTACAATAGCCACGGCCCCTTCCACCACCAAATAAAGTTGGTCCAGTTCGTCTCCCTCGTGAAAAAAATAATGGCCGGTCTCAACCACTATCTCTTCGGCCACTTTGGCCAGGGTGATTACGTGCTCGTGGCTCAAACCGGCAAAAAACGAATAACGGCGGATTATTTCGGGTGAAATCATGTTACCCTCCTGAAAAATATTTATCAGTTTTTGGAAACTTTGTTACTCTCTCAACGCCAATTCTTCTAACACGGCAGCGGTAACTTTGGGCACGGCCGCTGCCACCGCTGGCGTTGGCTCTTCACCAAAATCTATAATGTTCTCCACTTCAACGGCATAAATGATAAATTCTTGCGGCACCGCCAGGCCCATTCGCTCCGCCATAGCCAGGGCCGTGATCAGGCTGGTATCGTGGGCCGAGGCGCTGTGTTGGGTGGGGCTGAGGTGGCGCAGGTCGTCCAGCGTCAGCCGGTGAATGGCCCCGGCATTGCGGCCCAAATTGGTGGCAGGGTGCTGACCGGCCTGATTCTCGAGGGGATGGTGCCAGGCATCAATCAGGATAACCCGGTCGTAACCCACCACCCGTTCCATTAACCTCAAACCCCCGACACTGGCCTCGCTCACCTCAACCGGCGAATCCGGCGGCAGCGCCGCCCGCACCGCTTCGGCCACGCGCACGCCCACGCCGTCGTCGGTGAGAATGGGGTTGCCCAGGCCCAGGACTAACGTTTTCATAGCCGACCAACTTTTCAAGACACAAATTCACTCATCGCTATTGTGTCCGATGGGAATGCCTGAAGAACTTTTTTATCTGAAGTTACTACAGGCACACCTAAATCTTGACCAAGCGCAATAAACTCACAATCATAAGTTGAACATCCCGAACTGGCTACCAGACTCAACACCTGTAATGAAGCCATTTGGTACTCGCCGCCCCGCATCAAATTCTCCGCTTCTTGCATCAGTCGCAAAGCCTGGGGTAAGGTCAGAAGTTCCCGATGCAAATATGACGCCAAAATGTTACGAAATTCACTTCGCCACAAAAGTGGGGCCACCCATTCTGAATCTTTACGTAGTACTGCTCGTGCCTGTTCGGTGTGTTCACCCGGAATAAAGAAATACGCTATGGTATTTGTATCAACAACAATCACCGCCGACCTTCCTCTTTCATGGTTTGCAAGGTTTCATCGGTCAAAAAAGGCAGAGATATATCCTTTTGGATAGCCTCCGCTCTACTCAAAAAAATATCCGGGGCAACTCGCTTGCTACGCAACACTTCCTCAAGACGGGTGATGACTTCGCTATTGATACTCCGCCGATGCATTTGCGCTGAAGCTTTAAGGCGTTCATAAAGGTCAGGGGGAATATTTTTAATGGTCAAGGTTAGCATCATATCCTCTCAATAATACTCCATGAAACCATTATGCCTCCCTTTTGGATGCGGGTCAAGTTTTGAGGAAACTTGATCATTCAGAAAGATGGATTACTTACCTGTAATGAAATATTCATTCTGATGAACTTCCAGAAAACTCTTATCTGGTAAAAATCTATCAGGTAACGATATTGGGCGTGCTTTATAAACCATCAATCCTCTGTCTACCCCTTCTTGAGGCATGTAGCGGTCAACCATTGGACTGATAACGACAGTGTAACCAGCATCGATTGTCAGAAATCCTCTATCAAATGCCCTATCATGCAAAGCACATAAACACAGACCGTTGCATAAATTTAACCGTAAATCTTCACGGTCTGTCCAGGGAATTATATGGCTGGCAATCAGCAGTTCAGGTATAGGAATACCACATATACAACATCGCTGGTGATAATTTGCCATAATGGACTCACGAAAGAATCGTTGCCCTAATCGTATTTTGGTTAAACGTTCTGTTTCAGTTGGCCCTTCCGGTTGTTTCAAGAGAGTAGGGGGCTTTTCAGCCGATGTTTGCTGAATTTTAACAGTATCGGGTTGGGTCAAATTTTCTAAAATAGTCTCACTTTCCAGAACAATATTAACCCAATCATTCTGAGCCTCTGCCCAAAGTTTCCTGGCTAATTCACCAGGGGGCCGGAGTCCTTTAATCCCTCGATTTTGATGATAGGGGTCCAAAGCAACAAAGTTGTTAAGTTGCATTGCAACCGCATTTGATGTTCGACCAATCAATTTTGCCAACTCAATTACCTTGGGAGTGCGATGGTCAAACTGACCAAAAGGTATTTTGTGGTAGAGATTAAGCACGAGCAACAATTCTTCGTGTGTCCATAAGTCTCCTTTTGGCATAATTGGCCCCCTATCATTATCAAAGCTCTAAATCAAATCGTCATCGGCGATACGGCTCGTTTTGAGCCTGTCTAAAGCATTATTTTGTAAGCGTTCCCACAAAAAAGACACCGCCGCTTCTCGCCACTGCTTTTCTTCAGGCGTAAAGGTACGGCGGCGGGGGAAAATTTCCGGGCCGTGGTGGGTGGGATGATATTTTTGGGGAGAGGTCGGTTTTACTTTGCTCATTAATCGGCCTCATCTCAAAATTACGGCAAAACCTATGTCTATTTTAACACACTTCTGGACACCGCCACAAACTTCTCTCCAACTTTTGATCTTTTCTAAAAATCTCCAACCTTTTTTCAGAGTCCTGAACAAAAACAAATAGCCCCCCAGCTCATTTCAAGCAGGAGGGCTACCTTCTTGTTGATCTAAATTAGCGTTTTAATGTTTTTAGCCGCTTGCCTT
>JAFGDY010000164.1 GCA_016931895.1 Anaerolineae bacterium | reverse complement strand
GACTTCTCGCCAATGTTATATATTGGCCGGATGGGGACATCCTGAACACGCTGATCAAAAATATTCAACATCACTAATAAATGATTGGGATAACCATAACGGGGATAGAGTTTTTGTAAAGGTAATAACCGAATAGCCTCACTTGAAATGGCCGTATAGCCGGTTTGTGAATCTGCCACATGCCAGTAACCGGAGGCGATTTTGGTCATTAACGAGAGAAATCCATTGCCGAGATAACGACGCCTGGGAATCAACTGCCAGGCTTCGCCAGTGAAAAGGCGATTACCTTTAACATAGTCTGCCCTATTCTCAACAACCGGCTCCACCACTTTTCTCAATTCCGCTGGGTCCATCTGAGCATCGCCGGCCATCACCGCCACCATATCCATGCCGGCTTCGGCTGCTTTTTGGTAACCCGTAACAATGGCTGCGCCCACGCCTCGATTAACCGGATGACGGATCAACTCCAAACGTTCATTCATAGAGGGTTGCGTTAAATAAGAATTTACCCGCTCGCAGGTTGCATCACCACTACAATCATCAATCACATAAATATGATCAACAAAATCGGGCATCGTTTCTATTACTCGCCCGATGAGTTTTTCTTCATTATAAGCCGGTACAACCACCCCGATACGTTTATCTTTCAACACACCAGTTGCCTCTTCAACACACTCACTATCTTCTCCGCCGCATCACCATTCCCAAATACCAGCCTCGGGCTTTTCATTTAACAACACTTCTTCAATCCGGGCTAACATCTGGCCGGTTTGCCATCCCTGCGGGCCTGAACCCACCTCAAGACTAGAGTTTTTCCTTAATTAAGAGGTACAGCGGCCTTGCACTTACGGGATGTGCCCCCACCTAACCTCCCCCAAAGTGGGAGGGATAAAATGCCCCTCCCTTTGGGAGGGGTTGGGGGAGGGCTACTCCACAGATTTATTAGGGAACAACTCTACTATAATCCGGTTCGGGGTTGGCCAACTGCCGAAAAAAAATTGCCGACATATCATCATTGTAGTGCTGGCCCGTATGCACCAACACTTCGGTATGCTCTTGCCGCCAAACCCGGCTGACCGGAGCAGCTTTGATAAATTGAGGTCGCGGCCCGATAATGGAAATTAATTTTACCCATTTTCTCCAGTTGAAAAACAAAAAAGGTCAATTTCTCTCCAGGGACTACTCAAGTTCTTTCAAAGAAAAATTTTTTTCTTCCCAAGAACCTGACAGTTTCTTTCAAGGAACTTGATGATTTCTTTCAAACAAATTTAGAGCCAGGTCCGATAGTAGTATAGTAAAATCCAGGTTTGGTTTCAACCCCCATTTTTGGGGGATAGAGCCATCAAACTGCAATGATGAAATTAGACAACTATTTTCAACCCATCCCCGGTACACCTTTTAATAATAACACGTTCGTGGCTATCCAAAAGTAACTATAGTTCAGAATACGCCGGGAACGAGCCAACGCGGCATAGAGCAGCATTGCCGGCACCAGACCCATTGTCAACCGTACCATCGCAGCCGGTTCACGAAAGGTCGAGGCCGGCAGAAACAACACTACCAGACTATTGAGCAACAAGCTATAGATGAATGGATGTACCTCACCCTGCCCCAGACGCCTCACGCTCAGCCAAATACCGGCCAGGCCGGGAAAAATTGACATCGGCGCTACAACCAATGAGACGATGAGAAAAGCGGGGATGCTGACGGTGGCAATGGCCAGCCAGCCGCCCAGGGGAATCAGGCTGAACGGCGTCGCCCCTGCGCCGCCGGAGCCTACGCCAAAACTGCCCAGCCAGGCCCACAGCAACAGTTGATAAGCCAAAAACGGCAGCGCCGCCAAACCTAAACCAATAACCCATTTCCATTGACCCTTTTGGAACGTGTAGAGGATATAAGCCGCCAGAAAAATCAAAGTGGTCTCTTTGCCCAACGCCGCCAGGCCAAAAGCCGCAATGGCCCAGGCGCGCCGCTCTTTGGCCCAGGCCAACATGGCTACCATAACCAGGGCATAAGCTAACGGTTCATTCAAATCGGCGCGTAAGGCCAATAGCTGACCTCCATACATCCCATAAACCAGAGCGTACCAACGACTGACCCGAAAATCTATTAACAATAACTCCGTCACCCAAGTCCCTAAACCAATGGCGAGAATGTTGACCAAAATCAACGTCCAGGGAATTAGGGCCGGTTGACCAAAAGCTAATAATCGCGCCGTCAACGGATACAAAATACGCTGGTAACGATAAGCCGGTTTATCCAGATAAGGCGCAGCCTCCAACGGATGGAGGGCGATTTGATAGGCAAATTGGCCGTCATAACCTTCGCTGCCCAGGGGGTCGGCATGACTAAAACGAGTGCCCAACAAAACAAAAGCCATCGGATCGCCATCATTCCAAATGAGGACGCCCAAAACATAGAGCAGGCAAACAATGACCACCACAAAGGTGGGCGTCAACCATTTTTTTTGACGTTTCACTTAACGCCTCGCAGGTTATACAGGTAGAGTTGGATTTCGCCCCAATCTTTCACGGACAAACGGGGATAGGCCGCTTCTATGGCCTGGTGAACGGCCTCCTGTTCCGGGCCGTTGTAACCCGGCATGACCGTTAACCAGAGGCGATTTGCGCCGGTTACGGCTGTTTGCCATTCAACTACATCGCCGCCAAAAAGACGATGGTCCTCAGGCAACGCCCAGTCATTGCCCTGGTCGGCCAACCAATGCGGTATCTCCGGCGTATACCATAAGGCCGGTATGCAAGAAGCATCTTGGAGGTGAAGACTAACATCGCCCTCCATAAAACCGGTCTCAACCATCTGCGCGGCTTCTCGGATGGGTGGTTTAGCCGGGTCAGGGGTGACCACGTTTGCCGCCAGGGTGATGATAAAGGTAAAAACCAAGACAATCACCAGGTAAGGCGTGGGCGAGCCTTTGGGAGCTGCCGTAACTCCACGGGCTAACAATAAAATGAGGGCAGGCGAGGCAATAGCAAAGGAACGTTCCAGGTAAATAGGCTTGATTAACCACGAAATAACTAAAACAATGACGATAGGCGCCAACAGGCTAAACCAAAGAGCCAGTTCATTATACCGTTCTAACCTTGCCCGACGGCGACCATCCCAAAATATTAACAACAAGGCGGCCAACGTTAAGAATAAACCGATGGGTGCCAGCCAAACAGGACTCCGGTGCGCAAAGACCAGATAAAAAACGGTGGTTAAAGGAGACAGGAGGTGTGGCGTGGTTTGCCAGGCTCTACCCCCGACCAAATAAGCGCCGGTATTGTTTAGGGCCTGGTTGACCTGCGGTAGAAAAAATAACGCTACCAGGCTGTCAGCCAATACCAAACGCCAAATGACGCTGCGTAGCCGGGTCAGGTCAAACAATAACCAGAGATGCAGGCCGATCAGTAAAAAAACAAAAAAATAATGCGCATAAAGTCCCAGAACCGCCACCAGAATATATCCCAGCCAGATGAACCATTTTCCTTTGACGGTAACCGCATAGAGAAAAATCCAGGTCAGGGCCACTGATAAAAAAACAACCAGGCCATACATCCGGGCCTCCTGGGCAAAGTAAACCTGAAAAGGGCATAGGGCTAACCCCAGGGCGGCCAATGCGCCGGTGGCTCGATTAAACAGCCAACATCCCAAACCATAAACCAGGGGAATAGCGCCCAGGCTGAATAAGGCCGACAAGGTCCGAATGGCGGCTTCACTCTGCCCCAGGGAAAGCCAAAAATGTAACAGCAAGTAGTAACCAGGAGGGTGAATGGAAGCAATGACGACATTATCCCAAATTTGGCCTGGACTCAAGCGAGCAATAAGGACGCTAAACGCTTCATCATACCAAAAACTAGATCCACTTATTTGCAGCCAGCGCAGGCCGGCACCAACAAATAGGGCAATTATCAGGATAAGTTTATTATGTTGCTCCAGCCAATTTATCATCTTTCTCTCAAATCAAAAATAAGATAATCCTCATTTTGCACAAGTATTGGAAAATGTTGAACCAAAAATTGTTTCAGCGCCGGTTGCGCTTCATACGCTTCAAATTCAGTAACAATAAAATATTCTGTGTCGTCTGATTTGAAGAGGTTAAAACGTTCCTCCACGCTTATGTCAGGTTGACCTCCAAGTTTAGCCAGGTCAAGTTCAATGGGACCCGGCCAACTTGAACCTGAAATTTCTCCATAATATTGGACTTGAATTTAGAATAAAAAATGGGCGGGCTGCGAGTTGCGCAGAACCGCCCTTGGGTAGAGAATTTGGCTATGAACACACAAAAAT
>JAFGDY010000163.1 GCA_016931895.1 Anaerolineae bacterium | reverse complement strand
TTTGTGTGTTCATAGCCAAATTCTCTACCCAAGGGCGGTTCTGCGCAACTCGCAGCCCGCCCATTTTTTATTCTAAATTCAAGATCTGAATGACGCCCAGAAAATCCGACTGTGCGAAATCTGCGGCGAGCTGAATGCCGATTGGGTCAAGACCTCGACCGGTTATGCTCCGGGCGGGGCCACGGACGAGGATTTGCAGTTAATGCGCCAACATTCTCCGGCGCACGTTCAGGTTAAAGCAGCGGGTGGAGTGCGCTCGTTAGACAGATTGCTGGCAGTGCGGGCGCTGGGCGTGACCCGCGTTGGAGCCAGCCGCACCGCAGAAATCTTGGACGAGTGCAAACGGCGATTAGGCCAATAAAAGGAATGGCGGAATGGGCCGCTGGTTTGAAGAACATCTGATCAGCCTGGTTTTTGGCTTTATTGGCGCCGTTTTTGCCGTGATTGGTGGGGGCTTTTTATGGGGGTATTTCCATACCCAACAGGAAACCCAACAGGCCGCCCAAATCCCGCTCTACACCCTGGCCCAATTGGGCGATATTTCTTCAGGAACTCCGGTTGCGATTGAGGGACGCATAAGTGAGCAAAACACCCCTCGTTTTGAAGGGTTGGTGGCTTACATTGCCCGCCAATACCAGGGGATTGAATGTGACGACGAGGATGACGAAGACGACGATGGCGATTACGAATGTGACGAAGTATGGTCCCTGGTTGAACGGGTGACGCCGGCCTTATGGCTGGATTTGCCGGAGGGCCGGGTGAGAGTGGGGAACACGGATTACGACCTGCTTAACGCGCCCGAAGTTTGGCAAACCACGTTGAACCCCATTGAATATGAAACGCTGGAATATCAAGGGTTTCGGATGGGCAACCCGGTTTTTGTCATCGGCCAGGTGAAGACCAATGACGGGGTCAGCCTGAACGCGGATTTTCTTTCCGGTGGTAATCGCCAGGATTATTTTAACAGTCAAGCCGAAGCAGCCACGGTTCTTCTTGTTATGGGGTTTGTTTTTGCCGGGTTTGGCCTTGTTTTTTTGCTTGTGGCCATTGTGACGGCCGGGTTTGCCTCGCCGGTTAAAACTAAGCCCCAATAGGCAAACCATTCCCAGCAAGTAACCTTTAAATCGCCGGTCGGCTAAAATCATGACCGGCATTTTTAATATCCACCTTGAGGCGTTCCCGACCGGCGAGCAATTTTCGTCATTTGTCCTTCGTCATTCGAAGGGCCGGTCGCTAATTTGAAAGGAGAAAAATCATTGTGACCGAAAAATTCAAAACTTTGACCACCAAACTCAAAGAGATTCAAAACATCAACAGCGCCGTGGCCGTGCTGCATTGGGACCAGCAGGTCAATATGCCGCCCGGCGGGGCAGAGGCCCGGGCCGAACAAATTGCCACCCTGGAAACAATGGCCCACGAATTGTTCATTGCCGACGAAATTGGCGTGCTGCTGGCTGATCTGGCTGACGCCGGATTTGCATACGATTCTGATGAGGCCAGCCTGGTGCGCGTGGTCCAACGAGATTACGAAAAAGCGCGTAAACTGCCTGTGTCTCTGGTTGAGGAGATGAGCCGGACGTTTGTCCTGGGCCATCAAATTTGGGTAAAGGCCAGGGCGGAAAAAGATTTTGCTCAATTCCAAAACAGCCTGGCCAAAATTGTGGATTTGAACATTCAAAAAGCCCAGGCGTACGGCTACCAGGAGGCCATTTATGACGCCTTGCTTGACGATTTTGAACCGGGCATGAAATCTGCTGAGGTGAGCCGGGTGTTTGAGGCGCTCAAGGCTGAATTGGTGCCGCTGGTTCGCGCTATTTCGGCCCAAGTTGAAACGGTGGATGATGCTTGCCTGCATCAAGATTTTGACCTGCAAGCCCAATGGGATTTTGGCCTGACCGTGTTAAAGGCGATGGGCTATGATTTTGAACGGGGGCGGCAGGATAAATCGGCCCATCCCTTTACCACCAGTTTTTCCATCAACGACGTGCGCGTAACCACCCGTTTTCACCAAGATTGGTTGAACCCCGGTTTGTTTGGCACCATGCATGAAGGCGGCCATGCCTTATACGAGCAGAATATCGCCCCGGCCCTGGAAGGACTGCCCCTGGCCCAGGGCGCCTCGTTGGGCATCCACGAGTCCCAATCGCGCCTGTGGGAAAACGTTTTGGGCCGCAGCCGGGAGTTTTGGCAGTTTTATTATCCTCGTTTGCGGGAATATTTTCCGGCCCAACTTAAAGAGGTCAAACTGGATACTTTTTATCGGGCCATCAACAAAGTGGCCCCTTCGTTCATCCGGGTTGAGGCCGACGAGGTGACTTACAACCTGCATATTTTCCTGCGTTTTGAGTTGGAACAGGCCTTGCTGGAGCAGCGCCTCAATGTGGCCGATTTACCCGACGCCTGGAACACCAAAATGGAGGAATACCTGGGCCTCACCCCGCCCGATGACGCCCTGGGCGTGTTGCAGGATGTCCATTGGTCGGCGGGGATGATGGGCTATTTCCCCACTTATACCCTGGGCACCGTGCTTTCGCTGCAATTTTACCATCGAGCTTGGCAAGATATACCTGACCTGCCGGAACAATTCAGCCGGGGCGAGTTTGGCGCGCTTTTGAGTTGGTTCAAAAACAACATCCACCGGCATGGCCGAAAGTTCACGGCCAACGAGTTGATTGAGCAGGTGACGGGAGCCAAACAGATAGAAGTTGGCCCCTATCTGAGTTACATCAAGCAAAAATTTGGTAAGATTTACCAATTGTAAAATAAGCAGGCGAAATGAGTGATAGACCTCTGCTGGTCGTTATTGGCCCAACGGCGGTGGGCAAAACGGCTTTGTCGGTGCGGCTGGCCCAAGATGTTGGCGGCGAGATTGTTTCGGCGGACTCGCGCCAGATTTATCGCGGCCTGGATATTGGCGCCGACAAAGCTTCGGCGGCGCAGCAGGCCCTGGCGCCCCACCACTTGCTGGACGTGGTTGACCCGGACCAAGTTCTGACCCTGGCCGAGTTTCAGGAACGGGCCTACGCGACTATCGCGGCCATTCATCGCCGGAACCGGCTGCCGTTATTGGTGGGCGGCACGGGGCAGTGGGTGTGGGCGGTGGTGGAAGGTTGGGGCATCCCGCGCGTGCCGCCGGACCCCGCCCTCCGGGCCAAACTGGCCGCTCGCGCCGAGGCTGTTGGCGCTGAGGCGCTCCATGCCCAACTGGAGGACGTTGACCCGTTGGCGGCCCAAAAGCTTGATCCGCGCAATGTACGCCGGGTTATCCGGGCGTTGGAGGTCTATCAAAAAACGGGCGTGCCCATCAGCCAACACCAACAGAAAAATCCCCCGCCTTACCACACTTTGCTCATTGGTTTGACCATGCCCCGGGAAATCCTTTATAATCGTATTGACCGGCGGGTCGAAAAAATGATGGATAGCGGCCTGGTGGCCGAAGTTGAAGGGCTGGCCGCGGCGGGCTATGATTGGCGCTTGCCGGCGCTGTCGGGTTTGGGTTATCGTCAAATTGGGCAGTACTTGCAGGGCCAGTTCAGCCTGGCCGAAGCGGTGGCCCTGATTAAAAAAGAAACCCGGCGCTTTATGCGCCAGCAGTATAATTGGTTCCGCTTGGCCGACCCGCGGATAGACTGGTTTGACCTGGCCGGACAACCGGAGGAAACTTATGCCCAGATAAAACACCTGGTTACTAGATTCCAAGGAGCAAAGTAATAAGGTTGCAAGGTAGAAAGGCAGTTACCCTGCCACTCTGTTACCCTGCTACCTTGACATTCACTATGGCAAAAAATTGATGGAGGAAAAATTATGACTACGCAATCATTCACCACCGCTTATCTCCAAACCTTATTGGGCTACCCGTTCCGCGATAAAAACTGGAAGAATAAATTTCTAATTGGCAGTTTAGTGGTGCTGGCCGGTTTTGCCGTGCCCCTGGTGCCGTTCTTTTTTGTTTACGGGTATATGATGCAAATCATGCGCCGGATTATTGTGGAAAAAGGCGAACCATATCTGCCGGAATGGGACGATTGGGGCAAACTATTGGTAGATGGCTTGAAGTTATTGGGAGTAGTATTTATTTATATGCTGCCGGTGATGGTGTTGTTTTCTATTGGTTACGCCATGTTCTTTGTGCTGCCGTTTTTGGGAGTGCCGGTGATGGCCATAGCCGGGGAAGAGAACGCCGAGGCAGCCGGGGGAGTTTTTGCCGTAATCACGGTGCTGGGGATGGTGGGCTTTTTTATTTTGTTTGGGGTGGGCATGCTCCTGGCCCTGGCGATTGGCCTGGTGATGCCCGCCATTATGGGCCACGTGGTGGCAACCGATGAATTTGGCGCAGCTTTTCGTTTTAAAGAATGGTGGGCTGTTTTTCGGGCCAACGTGGGCGGCTTTTTGATGGCTTACGTGATGATTATGTTGCTCTCAATGGTGCTCAGTTCCGCCTTTACACTGCTTTACTGTACGATTATTTTATGCTGTTTGATACCCTTCCTGACCGCGCCGGTCACCATGTATCTTATCGCCATTTATGGCGCGCTTTTTGGCCAGGCTTATCGGCAGGGACTGGAAAATCTGGTCGGCCAGGAGGCTATGGCGATAACAACGGAGTAACGATATCTTGGCTAAAAAATACTACGTGGTTTGGGTGGGCCGGCAGTCGGGCATCTACTCCACCTGGGCCGAGTGCAGCGAGCAGGTGCTTGGTTTTGCGGGGGCCAAATACAAGGCTTACACGCGGGAAGACCAGGCAAACGAAGCGTTTGCCTTGGGCTGGGAAAAATGTCTCGGCCCCGTCCCGGCCTTGAGTTTGCCTTCCGAAGTTGTGGCCGACAGCGTTTCGGTTGACGCCGCCTGTGACGGCAGTCCCGGCAACTTGGAATACCGGGGCGTTTACACCCAAAGCGGCCGGGAGTTGTTTCACGTTGGCTCTCTTGAAAACGGCACCAATAACTTGGGCGAGTTTTTGGCCATTGTGCATGCCCTGGCCCTGCTCAAAAAACAGGGTCAAAAAAAACCTGTTTATTCAGATTCCAGAACGGCCATTGGGTGGGTTCAACGCAAAACGGTCGGTTCAAGATTACCCCGGAATCAGGACACCGAAAAAGTGTGGGAGTTGGCTGATAGAGCCTTGCAATGGCTTGAGAACAATGCCTATGCCAACGAAATACTCGAGTGGGATACCCAGGCGTGGGGCCAGATCAGGGCCGACTTTGGTCGGAAATAAAAAAGGTTGTGACATAGGAGGAAAAATGCTCATCGTTGTGCTGACCATCTTGACCATTATCTTTGCCGCTATCCTCATCCGCGCCGAATATCGCGGCCCCGTGCGGCACATCCACCTTTTTAAACCGTTGACAATGGCCTGCATTGTGCTCATCGCTATGCAGGGGCAGGCTACGCCGCCGGTTTACAAATATCTGGTTTTGGCCGGTTTGATTTTTTCAATGGCGGGCGATGCGCTGCTGATGCCGCCCTGGGACCGTTTTGCCGCCGGGCTGGGCGCCTTTCTGGTGGCGCACCTATGTTATATTGCCGCGTTCATCTCAGACCTTGACACGCTGGCCTGGTGGCCGTTGATTTTGCTGGTTATTTACGGCGTAGTTGTTTATATGATGGTATCGCCGGGGTTGGGAAAATTAAAACTGCCCGTGATCATTTATATTGCCGTAATCTTGGTGATGGCCTGGCTGGCCTGGGCCCGCTGGCTGGTTCAATTGAGCCGAGCAGTGGCGCTGCTGGCCTTCGTCGGTGCGGTGCTGTTTGTGGTATCAGATTCCATCTTGGCCCTCAACCGTTTTCGTGGCCCGCACAAGTTTGCCCGCGCCTTGAGCCTGTCCACCTACTTTGCCGCGCAATGGCTAATTGCCGGGTCGGTGGGAGCGTTGCTATTGTCTTAACGCCCACCCGCTGAAAAGGTGCTGCTTTCCGGGAACCATTTCTCCAGCATTTGTAACATCTCGGGATCCGCGCCTAACGCGCTGATGGTGTGCGGCCCCAGGGCCATGCCTCCAATGGCGTACACCAGGGAAACGGCCATGCCGCCCAGGGCCAGGTAAAGGGCCAGAGCCATGCCGCCCAGGGCCACCCAGCCGGCCGCAACGCCGCCCACGGCAATTACACCCAGCCCCAAACCACCCAGCACAAAGCCCCCCAATGCGATCCCCCCAATAGCAATCAGGCCGATGGCAATGTTGCCAATGGCAATGATGCCCCTGGCCACGCGAGGCCGTCCCGTTTCAGGGTTAATGCCCTGGGCAATATGAATGAGCGGCCAGCCCAACACTTCAAGTTTAGAGCGGTACTCATAGCCCCAATAGGCTCCGTGCGCCACGACCACCTGTTGCTGAGAACGCGGGTGGCCATCCAAAAACTCGCCGCAATAATGGCATTTAACAGCTTCATCTTGAATTTCTTCGGCGCAATAAGGACAAATTTTCATAGTTCACCTCTATTTTCATTTTGAGTAACGACCAAACCGACCAACGACGAAGGACCAACGACCAAAGTTGTTGTCCGTCATTCCTCGTTCGTTATTCGTCATTCGTCGTCCTTCCCCGGTATCTTGCTCATCGCTCGTTCGGTGAGGGCCATAATGGTCAGGGCGGGGTTTACGCCGGGGTTGGCCGAGATCATTGAACC
Source organism: Anaerolineae bacterium (assembly GCA_016931895.1). Taxonomy (NCBI): domain Bacteria; kingdom Bacillati; phylum Chloroflexota; class Anaerolineae; species Anaerolineae bacterium. The sequence goes on along the minus strand of JAFGDY010000163.1, from coordinate 35,102 downwards.
GTCACACACAAACATATTTTTATAACCGAAGACCCGGTTATTTTTGTCAATCACACCCTCAGCGGGGGTTTGCCCCATCACACAGCCTCCCAAAATATGGGCCGTGGTCGGGATGCCCAATAGCGTTTCCGTTAACAAGGCTATCGGCTTGCCCCGGACCAACCGGGCGTACTGCTCGACCAATATTTTGGCTTCCGGGATGAAGGCCGTGGGCTGTTCCCCCTTTTCCACGGTTGTTTTCATCCCTCCCAATCCCCTGGAAAAAGAGAGCCGGCTGTCGAGTGTTTGCATAAACATGAGGATTTGCGTCCGTTTGGCCCAGTCGTCCACAAAAATAACCTTTAGATTTTGGCCGGGATGAGCGATAAAATCGGCCGCTATTTTGGCCAACCGGACCACTACATTGGGCCCGTGGGCCAGCGGCGCTTGCAGCAGCCGCCAAAAGCCTGAACCGGCCGGATAGCGCACCGGCTCTAAATGGCTATTTGTGTCGGTATGCAGAATTGAGCCGATGGCGATACCTTCGGAAAAAACCGTGTCTTTGTCCAAAGCCGTCACCCCCATTAGGCTTTCCGAATTGGTCCGCACCCCAGCGCCCACTTTGTTTGAGAGATTGGGCAACGAAGATTGTTTCAAATCCAAAAGCAGTTTTACCGTGCCCAGCACGCCCGCGGCCAACACCACTCCCCGGCAGGTGTAGGTCCCCCTTGTTTTCAAAAGCGTGGTGGCTGATTTGCATTTGATGGTATAACCCTGCGTTCCATTTGGCCCCCGTGGAATCACGTCGTACACTTCTGTCTCGGCCTGAATTTTGGCCCCTTTTTGTTGAGCCAGGTGCAGATAGTTTTTATCCAGGGTATTTTTGGCCTCATAACGACACCCCAGCATACAGCCGCCGCAGAAATTACAGCCGGTTCGGTCCGGCCCGGCGCCGTTGAAATAGGGGTCCGGGGCGGTAAGGCCCGGCTGGCCAAAGTAAATGCCTACCGTGGTGACGGCAAAGTCGTTTTCCCGGCCTATCTGTTGGGCCAGTTGCTGCAAAGCTTTATCGCCGACGGCCAGGTAAGCATTGGGGGTGGCGCCCAGCATGGTCAGCGCTGTGCGATAAAACTCTTTGAGTTCTGCCGCCCAATCCGCCAGATGCGCCCAGCTATCCGCCTGAAAAAATTCCGGTTTGGGCGTAGCCAGGGTATTGGCGTAAACCAGCGAGCCGCCGCCAACGCCTACGCCCGATAAAACCGTAATGTGCCGGAAAAACGTAATCTTGAACAGCCCAAAGAATCTGAGCGTGGGCAGCCACAGCCACTTTTTGAGATTCCAGTTGGTTTGGGGAAAATCTTTTCCGGCCAGCCATTTGCCCTTTTCCATGACCAGCACCCGGTAGCCCTTTTCCGCTAACCGCAACGCCGCCACCGAGCCGCCAAACCCACTGCCAATGATGATATAATCGTAATCAAATTGTGGTGTGTTCATGATGTCTCATTTTACGATGAGTGGTAGAGAAACACAAACCGCAAGGATCAAGCCAAAATAAAAAATACAGAGGAATCTCAAATAGAACTGGACTTCCCCCAGAAGACGTGCTATGATGGGGTTTGCCTGGAAAAAGTATACGCGGGTTTTTGCCAATAATAGCCCTGATTGCGCAAGAGCTTTTTTAGTTGGAGTCGAACACCTGGCCGAAAAAACGCAGTAAAAATATCGGCAGACGGGTAATACAGTTATTGAATGATTTGTCATTTGAGTAATACAATAAGGATACCAAGATGGATAATAATGAAAAAACTCGAGAAGAGCTTCTTGCTGAGTTGCAAGAAGCCCGGCAGCAGATTGCCGAATTGAATTCAATTTTTGAGGTATTGCCTGATATTGTTTTTAAATCAGATGCCCAGGGCAACATCGAGTTCGTCAGCCGAAGTCTTCCGGGCTTGGAACGAGAACAATTGCTGGGGATGAATACCGTAGACTTAACTCCCCCCCAAGCACGTGAACAAGCTATCCGGTCTTTGGAAAAGCTACAAGGGGGGGAAGAAACTTATCTCGAAACTGAGGCACCGGGGCCTGATGGACAACCAAGCTGGACGGGGAGTCGCACCTATCCCATCATTCGTGACAATGAAGTTGTTGGCGGGTTGAGCGTAATTACAGACATTACGGTCCAGAAACAGGCAGAAGCCGAACGCGCCCGATTGCAAGAGGAAATCATTAAGACTCAACAACACGCCATCCAGGAACTCTCGACGCCGGTCATACCGATTATGGATCGCATTATTGTGATGCCTTTGATTGGCAGCATAGACAGTCTACGCGCCAAGGACATTACTCGTAACCTGTTGGCCGGCATCAGCCAACATCGGGCCAAGGTGGTGATCCTTGACGTAACCGGTGTGGGGATTGTGGATACCGGCGTGGTTAATCACCTGAATAAGACCATCCAGGCGGCCCGGCTTAAGGGGGCGCGCACTATTGTTACGGGGGTTTCTGATGCTGTGGCCGAAGCCATTGTTGATCTGGGGATTGACTGGAGTGAGGTGCAGACCTTGAGCGATTTGCGGACCGGCCTGACGGCGGCGTTGGCCTCATTAGGCTTGCGTATTGAGGCCAACAAGTAAAGCTGGAAAAGGGGATTAGGTTCTGTTGACATTTCGGATTATGTCATTAGTATGAGCGACCAAAGGGAGCGAAGAATCTCCTGTTTCGGGTCTAATGACATTTTGGGGCAAATTGTCAACAGAACGCGGCAAATTTGTCGCGTCAAACAGACTCCAAAGTATCAAAAGAATTCCCGCATTAAAAGAGGAGTTGGTCCATGCCGCAACTGGTCAAAGGCGGCAAGCACACGTTTGGTTGGTGCCGGGTGGGGGCCGCCGGCCGGATTATCATCCCCCCTGAAGCCCTGGCGGAGTACCGTCTGCAAGAAAAGGAGAAGTTAATCCTGGTGCCCGGCAGTCGGACATCAGGTGGGTTTGGCTTAGGTTCTCCAGAAGCTGTCAGAAAGTCTCCTCTGGGTGCCGTGCTGGATGTCCATTCAGGGCTGAGAGAGTACCGGTTGCCTGAAGGAGAGGTTATCGAGTACAATGGCAGACCGTATAGTTGGGTTGAACTACGTCACGGCGGCGTCGCCATTCCTCCGGAAACACTCAAGAAGTACGGGGTTGGGATTGGGGTAAAGTTGTTGGTGATAAGAGGAAGCGGTTTGGCTATTGGTTTTGCCGTGCGGGGGCCAATTGTGGCGGAAGCCAAAAAACATCCAGAGTTAGAGATATTTGCGCCGGAAACATAAAAACTGGCGAATTTTTCCGCCTGATGGCAATTGCCGGCAACCCTGCCCCATAATGGAGCAGGGTTTTTTATATGATAATACGATTGCCCTGAACTCTTAAGTGTAGCCTTGCCAAGAGTTAACCGACTGGCCTATAATGTGGGCTGGTTCCAGCCGTCATTGAGGGTCAACAATTGAACTTGAACGTGGGGAGAGGACAAGGTGGTCTTGGTAATTCGGTACACCGTTGGGGGGGCAGTACTTGGGGCGTTTTTGGGCTTATTTTTGGGTTATTGGCATGGCGGCGTCAATTTTAACATTCTTCAGACTTATTTTCTGAGAGGGTTGCTTATTTGCCTGTTTGTCGGGATGATTTTGGGAGTATGGCAGGCAATTTTTGGCCGCCCCCAAATGGTTTTTGACTACAACCGCCATGTAACTTACAAACTTGCCTCCTGCGCCTGGTGTCGTGGCAGCGGCAAGAACTTATTCATCCTTCCTTGTAGGGTCTGCGGAGGGCGGGGGAATGTGCTGACAGTTTATCCCCGCAAAAAATGCGCCTGGTGTCGAGGAAGAGGAAGAGAGTTTTTTATATTAAGATGCAGAGTATGTGATGGGACCGGCTGGGCCTATGGTCATGCTGATCGAAGATGAATACCGGGCGACAATAGTCGCCAATCAAAGCCCAAACGCCTGAAAAATTGCCCAACGTAAAACAGTTGGAATTTGAATTTGATACCGATAATGTAGGGGCAAACCCTTGGGGTCGCCCTATGGGCAAGGGCCGGGTATTGCCCCTACAAATCATCAGGAGCCTAATTCTTTAGCATCAGGGGTAGGTAAACTGTGGTTCCGCCGAATCCGCCGGCCCACCAAAATCCGGAACTAAGGCCATAGCTACCCCCGACAACAACAACGCCGGCAACAGGCTCGCTCACCGTGCCGTTAAGGAGGTAAAGGCTGCCGTCTGTTACCGGCCCGCCGCCCCCACCAACGACACTGCGCCGCAGGACCACCCCGTCGGCAGCCAGCACGCTTCCTACCAAAAACAAACCGCAAACCAGCAAGATAAAAAATACTACCACTCTTCTAACCGCCATGCTATTCCTCCTTAGTATTCGTAACTGCTATCCAGTTGTAGCCTGACCCCATACAGATGAATCATGTCCCCACCGGCGGGAGTATTAACGGAGAGGGTTATCCCGGTAGGGGCCGTTGTAGTGGTGATGGTGTAGGGATTGGTAGGGGTGATCGCAAACGAGGTGGCCGTGGCGCTTGAGTAAGTGTTACTGTTACTACCAATGGTGAGCATGCCGCCGTTATCAAAATTCATGCCCATAATCCCGGCCCAGGTAATGCTGGCCCCACCACCTACTTTGTAGTAAACCCTGACCTGGTCGAGTACATACTCCCGGCCGTAGGGAACTTCAACCTGTAGCGGGATATAAACTGATCCGCTGCCACCGCCGGCCTCTCCTACAACCGCCGTATAGTTGCCATTTTGCGGGGAAAGGTGGTAGCCACTGGCGAGATACGGCAAAACGGCGTTCAAGGTGGGCGCAAAAACACAAGTATCCCGGCCGGCAAAACCCTCATCGGAGTAAGTAACATCTGTATTATAAATACCATAGATGTTGTCACCCACCCCATCAACGTAAAGCGCGCGTCCATTTTTGTTTTCCACATAAAGGCCGTACTGGCTCGTTGTGTCTGTTTGGCCCATAACCCGAGCGCCCGACGTCAGGCCCATTGCATAGGGCACGGCCCGCAGCGTTTGCCGGGGCAAGGTGGTGCCATTGACCACAATTTCCAGGTACAACTGTTCGTCAAAATCAGTATAGGGGTCCAGCGGCACAGTTTCACCCAAAACCACGCTAAAAATCCCGTTAGAAACGGACACGCCGGTGTGGGTTTCGTCTCCCCATTCCCTGTTGCCGGCGCCGGCGGCCTCTTCATCCCACAGGCTAAACACCATATTGTAACTGCCGTTCAGGGGGCTGCCGCTGTTATCGGTCAGATAGCCCTGGTAGTTCATCGTTTTAGCGGGCACAGCCATGATGCCGATTTCAGCTTCTGCTCCAAAATCGCCTTCCCCTTCGGCCGGGGGCGGCGATGACTCCGGTTCCTGTCCCATCACGGTCCCTACCGTCACCAGTACCAGCAGCACGGTGACAACGACACTAATGCTCCAAAGTTTTTTAAGTTTCATTGTGATTCTCCTTATTTTAATATTTTGGTTGACTTTTATAAGTTTGGGCATATCGTCTATTCGCTCACGCTACCAGTTTGAGCATAGCCACCTCCTTTCTGGCCCACTGGCAGGTTTTTATGGATTTTTAGAAATTAATCCGGTAATGTAGGGGCGTCCCCTTGTGGTCGTCCCAGAGGACAGGCGCCAGGCGCTGTCCCTACTTCATGAAAACCTGTCCGGTGTGGTTTCCTTCGTAATGCCATTGTTATTCTCATTGCCGTTTCGTGGGGGCTGTTACCCTCCTGTAAAATAGAATAGCAGGTAAATGTCACAGAAATGTCGCCGCTTTGTCGCAATTTTGTCGCAGATAGAATGATGGAGGGACTGCTGGCCCAAGAAAGGGCGCTGGTCGTTGAGCCGGTGATATGGGGATAAATAAGAGGTGGCTCATGGGTGAAATGTGTGCGGACATGTCACCACGAGCCGGAGGCGAAGTGGTCTCCCCCCCGTTGAACGGGGATTGCGTCGCTTTGCTCGCAACGACATGCGCAGGTTCTACACATGAGCCTAAAAGGTTTCTTTGGGATTACGTTGGATTCAAAAAGACCGCAGCGGTTTCAAAAACCGCTGCGGTCTTTTTTATTCATATTCGTTCAAACCCGGTTCTACGATCCTAACCGCATTATTTCAACCGGGCAACTTGGTGGCAATTATGTTTTACGGCTCGATTATTCTCCTGATAACTAAATTGTCAAAATCCACAGCGGCGGATTGATTCTCTTCAAACATGTCCAAAATCAGGCCAATTTGCCCTTTGGCCAGGGTATCGTCCGTGAGGGTGGTCAATTGGTCGTCATTGACAAAGAAGGTGAGGGTGCTACCTTGGGCAATCACCTTGAGTTGGTTGGTTTGGCCTGGTTTAATGGCTTTGGCGCTGGACCAATCTTTGAGTTTTATCCACTCGTTATCATAAAGGAAAACGGCGTAGAGGCCATCATTGCCAATTTCAAAGGTGTAAACATTGGCTTCGCTGTCTTCGCGGAAAGCGATACCATAGGAGTAATGTTCGGCGGTATCGTGGGGGGTGGCTTCCAGAGTGAGCACAAAGTCTGAGAACTCTCGATTGGGTAGCTTTTTTTCAATGTAAGCGGCTTTTTTGGTGAGGGCGCGTAAGGTGTATTTGCCATCCTCAATGGTGATTTCATCCTGGCTGTAGTCATCTTCAAATTCGCCGGTAGCCCAACCGTTAGCATCGGAGTCGAAATACTCCTCAAAGATAATGTCGCTGACGCCGGCCAGTTCCTCATCGTTCAGGGCGTATACCACCAGGTTATCAAAATCAACGGTCGCGCTGTCCCCTGCTTGGTGAAGATTAAGGGCTACACCAATCGAGCCGTCCAGCAGGGTGTTGTCTTCCACGGTGGTGGCTTCCTGGCCGTTAACATAAAAGGTCAAGGCCGGGCCGGCTGCTTTGGCCATCAGTTGGTTCGGCCCACCAACATTAATGGCCGCCAGCGATTTCCAATCAGCCAGTGTTTTCCAATTACCATCCGCTAACAGATCCACCTTAAAACTATCATTTTCTATTTCAAAGGTGTAAAGGCTTTGGGTATTGGCGTTATTGCGCAAAACAAGGCCATAACCATAGGCGTCGGTATTGGCCTCAACCGGGAAGGCGTCAACCGCTACCACAAAGTTATCAAAATTGCCGCCGGTCAGGTACTCCCAGATAAACACGTCTTTATCGGCCTTTTGACTCATACGATAGCGACCATCAACCATCTCGGCGTTGTAGATGCCATATTCATCTATTTCCTGGCCAATGGTCCAGTTATTCTCGTTTGAATCAAAGCTCTCCCGGAACAGTTCTGCTCTATCCAGGTTAACCGGGGGGAGAATCGTATCAACTTCCACGCCTGATTTGGTGGGAGTAGGCGCGTCGGAAGATTCTGCGGTGGGTTCTGCAGTAGGTTCAGGGGTTTTTGGGAAAAGACCGTCAGACACGGACACATCTCCCGATACGGCCGTGGCTGTGCCGCGCTCCCCCCTGCCAGAGAGAGCAGCCAGGGCAAAGATACCCCCTGCGCCCAGGCACAATACTACGGCCACCACCAGCCCAATAACTAAAAACGTACTCATTGTGCTCCGCCCTTTGGCCGGCGTGGGCACCGGAGGGGCTACTCCTTGCGTTTTAGAGGGAGGAATGCTGGTGGTAGGGGCGGCGCTTTCAATTTCGCGGAGCGCATCTTTTAAGGCTTGCTCCATTTCGGCGGCGGTTTGGTAGCGTTGCTCGCGGTTTTTGTCCATAGCCTTGAGTACCACCTGCTCCAGCGGCTCGGCCACATCAGGTTTAATCGTGCGCGGCGGCGACAATGGTTCTTTGACGTGTTTCAGCACCACGGCCAGGGGGGTTTTAGCCTGGAAGGGGGGCTGGCCGGTCAGTAATTCATACAAAACCACACCCAGAGAGTAGATGTCGCTGCGATGGTCCACGCTCACCCCTTCGGCCTGTTCGGGCGACATATATTCCGGCGTGCCCAAAATGCTGCCGGTGCCGGTCAAGCGGGTGCCGCCGGAATCTTGCATCATTTTGGCAATACCAAAGTCGGTGAGCAGCACCTCACCCTGTTTGTCAATGAGAACATTGCTGGGTTTGATGTCCCGGTGGACCACCCCTTGGCGGTGGGCATATTCCAGCGCTCTGGCGATATTACCCACAATCTCTACAATGCGTTTGTCGGATGTCGGTTTGCCCATCTGGTCGGCCAGCGTGCCGCCTTCTACGTAACGCATGACCATGTAGGTTAAACCTTCCTGGGTGCCAAAATCATAAACGGGCAGGATGTGGGGATGTTCCAGGGCGGCAATAGCTTTGGCTTCCTGGGCAAAACGTTTGACAAAATTGGGATCGTGCGCAAATTGGGTGGGCAAAATTTTAACGGCCACGTAACGGTTGATGGAACGCTGGTAAGCCTTGTAAACGGTAGCCATCCCGCCCACGCCAATTTTTTCAACAATTTCGTATTGTCCGATGGTTTTGCCGATGAGGTCTGACATAGCTTCTCTCCTTGGCCCGGGGCTAATGCGGCCCGGTGGTTATTTTTTTAGGGGAAAGTCTGGAGGGTGGTATTGTTGTTTGTTACAGAATAGTATCTCAATTTGGGGGCTGCGTCAAGTGGCTAATGAGGGCCTGCTGCGTCCCAGAATTTTGGCGGTAGAGACAGGACATTGTCCTGTCCCTACCCTAGGCCTAAAAATTGGGACAGACTCCGAGGGTCTGCTGGATCAATTTCGGTAGGGACGTGATCCCCGGGCTTACGCCAAAGATGGGATTTGTGGTGGTTGCTCTTTTAACCAGGTCATAATTTTGTCATAGGTATCAACCAGCGCTTCGGGTAACACCCGCGTGTCGCCAAACACAGACATAAAGTTGGTATCGCCGCTCCAGCGGGGTACAAGGTGAACGTGCAAATGGTGGTCAATGCCTGCCCCGGCCACCCGACCCATATTAAGGCCAATATTGAATCCATCGGGCTGCATCAGGGTCGAAAGTAACCCGGTAAAATAGGTGACCAGGGTAATTATCTCAAACTGGGTGGTGGGAGAAGTCTCAGCCAGGGTGGCTACATGCTCGTTGGGTAAAACCATCAGGTGGCCGGTATTATAAGGGTAAAGGTTCATCACTGTAAAAGCGGTTTGTCCCCGGTAAACCAGGTAATTCTCCCGGTCGTGGCTGGGGTTGGCGCGGAGGTGGTTGCAGAACACGCACTCCTCCCTTTGCGGCTCGGTTGAGGTTACGTATTTCATTCGCCAGGGGGTGTATAATCTATCCAACTTGGCTCACTCACTTCTTGATTAAGAAATTCCTGATTTTGCAGAAGATTTCATTGGCCCTCGTAGGAACTGAATTGAATTGCTCAGCTCCATTTGAGTGTCAAAAATCTTTAGGGTTTGCGGTAAAATAACATCCGCCGCTTTTCTGCCCGCACAAATTGTATATTTTACCAAAGAGAGATGGAATGAGCGAATTTGCCAATCAGGGGGAAGGGATTACTATAATATTTATGGCCCGACTTTCTGGCGACTTGGTGCGCCATAAACTGCCAACTTACACCTTTGGCCAAAATGTAATTTATACCGAAAAAACCGGCTCCACCAATACCGAGCTAAAAAAATTGGCCCGGCAGGGAGCGCCGGAAGGTTTGCTCTATCTTGCCGAAGAGCAACTGGCCGGCCGGGGGCGGCTGGAACGAAAATGGTATGCCCCCGCCGGGTCCAGCCTGCTGCTGTCGTTGCTGTTCCGCCCCGGCCCCTGGCTGACGCCCGCCCAAAGCCAACGCCTGACCATGCTCTGCGCCCTGGCCCTGGCTAATGCCATTGAAACCCATACCGGCCTGCGCCCCGGCCTGAAGTGGCCCAACGACTTGGTGTGGCACGATGGCAAAAAATTGGCCGGAATTTTGACCGAGGTGGACATTGAAGGGGAACGATCGAATTGGGTGGTGGTTGGCGTGGGTTTGAACGTCAACCTCGATTTCAAGAAAGAAACAGGACAATCTGGGAATGGAGATACGCCTTTGGCCCAAACCGCCACCAGCCTGTCGCTGATTTTGGGCCGGGATACCGACCAGCTTCGTTTGCCAATTCTGCAAAAATTCCTGTCGAATGTGGAGCGGCGTTACGACGCGCTGCGGCAGGGGGGCGTGTTGCCCCATCGGGAATGGCGCAGCCGATTGGTGGGCCTGGGCCAGCCGGTAACTATTATTGGTGTGGAGGGCGATGTGCGCCAGGGCATCATGGCTGATGTGAACGAAAATGGCGCGTTACTGCTGCAACAGGCCGATGGCTCGCTGATGACCTTCCTGGCCGGGGATGTCACTTTGCGTAGGACAGGTTAACGGCTGGCGGGATGGCGCTGGATTGGTAGAAGTTTGAAGCTATGATAGAATATCATAGTGAAAGGAGTCAACCTATTTCTACCAAAAACAACCAACTTATTTTTACCGCGTCTCCTGTTGAGCGCGCCTTTTTGGTGGGTGTGGAGTTAAAGAAGCGGCCGGGAGATAACCATTCCGCCTTCAAGGTGGAGGACTCGTTGGAAGAACTGGCGGCTTTGGCCGATACGGCCGGCTTGCAAGTTGAAGGCGCCACTTACCAGCGCCTGGAAAGTATCCAGCCCGGGACCTTGATTGGCAGCGGCAAGATTGAGGAGTTGCAAACCTATCGGGATGAACTGGCCATTGATGTTTTTTTGTTTGACGACGAGTTGAGTCCGCGCCAGCAGCGCGAATTGGAGAAGTTGCTCAAGGTTAAGGTGGTGGACCGGACGGCCTTAATTTTGGACATTTTTGCCCGCCATGCCCGCACCCGCGAAGGACAATTGCAGGTGGAATTGGCCCAATACGAGTACCGCTTGCCCCGCCTCACCCGGATGTGGACCCACCTGGCCCGCCAGGCCGGCGGTCGAGCCGGAGGAGTGGGCGGCGGGGTGGGGGTGCGCGGCCCCGGCGAAACCCAGCTTGAGGTTGACCGCCGGGAGATTGGGCATCGGATTACCCATCTCCGGCGGGAATTGGAGAAAGTGCGGGCGCACCGGGCGCGTCATCGCAACCAGCGCCGCCGGGCCGGGATTCCGGTGGTCTCCATTGTCGGTTACACTAATGCCGGCAAAAGTACCCTACTCAATAAATTGACCAAAGCCGAGGTTCTGGCCGCCGACCAACTTTTTGCCACGCTTGATCCGACCACCCGCCGGGTGACCCTGCCCAGCGGAAACGAAATCCTGTTCAGCGACACGGTTGGTTTTATTCAAAAATTACCCACCCACCTGATTGCCGCTTTTCGGGCCACCCTGGAAGAGATTACTGAAGCCGACCTGATTTTGCACGTGGTTGATCTGACCCATCCTAACGTAGCCGAGCAGGCGGCCACGGTGGCGGAAACGTTGGCCGACCTGGGCGCCACTGAAGCGCCCATGCTGGTGGCGCTCAATAAAATTGATCGGTTAGCCAATCCAGAGCAGGTCATTGAGCAGATGGCGCAATATCCCAACAGCCTGGCCATCAGCGCCAAAACCGGACAGGGTTTGGAGATATTGTTAGACAGAATAGAGGGGATTTTACAACAGAGCAGGGAAATGGTGTCCTTGCTTATTCCCTACAGCCGGGGGGATTTGGTCTCACTGCTCCACGAGCAGGCCATTATCAACCAAGAAACCTACCAGGCTGAAGGAATCAACATTGAAGCCCACGTTCCCCATCACCTGCTGGGCCTGATCCGGGCCTACCGCTTGCAGCCTGCAATTTAAATATGGAACATATTCAATTACTATCTCAGGAGGGAATTGCTCATGCTCGATAAAATGGCCCTGATCAAAGGGCTGCCCGTCATCATCGGGCTTATTTTGGTAATTATCAGCTTTATTGCTCAATTTCTGCCGGCGCTTTCTTTTTTGACCGCCGGGCAGTGGTTGTTACATTTGGGCGTTATTGTGGGCCTGGGGGGTATTTTGTTTTCTGATACGTTGTAAAAAAACAGGGCAAGATAAATTTCTTGCCCTGGCGTGCTTTCTGGTGAAATAAACTATTTAAATTCTCAGTTCGCTGCTGAATGTCCCCGTTTGCGCATTACCGCCACCATCCCGGCCACCAGCAAGAACAAAATCAAGCCAATCGCTGCCACCATAAACGGTGTATTGGTTTCGCGTCCTGCGCCGGACACCGGCAAAATCGTCTCATCCTGCGCTGCATCTGGCGTGACGGGCGCGGCCACAGTTGGTTTAGCCGCTTCGTCCGCGCCGGCAGCAACAGCCTCAGGGGTGCTCATTTCCTGGTAGCGGGTCGAGTCGTCGAGGGCCAGGCCGCCGGTGTCGGTGCTGGCTCGTTCGTCACCCTCGATTTCGGCAATGTAGATTTGCTGGCCGCCGGAATAGATGATTTCATAAATTTTACCGTGTTCCGCCACAAAGCTGTAAGTAGCCCCCTTGGTTTGCCCCTGCCCGTTAGCCGACCCCCGGTATTCACAATCCGGGATGAGCAGCAGGTCTACGTAAGGACACGTTGGGCTGTTTTGCTCCTTGTACGGTATCCATAGATCATCCGCGCTGCAAAAACCCTGGGGACTGCCGTAGGTGAAACTGAGGTTGTCGCCGCTGCAATTTCTCACCCGCGCCGAGGCTCCGGCTTCGGGCGGATAGAGCGGGCTTGATTCCACCTCGGGATAGGGCAGGGGCGCGCCCAGGTTGTTTTCAATGGCAAAGGTGGGGCCGGGGTATTCGTTGTAATTGCTATCGGTTTTAACCGTGCGGATGATCAGTTGGTACAAACCGTCGGGATAAGTACGGGTATCCAGATAGGCCAGGTTGCCGTTGATCACCGGGGCAAAAACCGTGGCCGCCCACATCAATTGGTTGCCGGTTTTCAGAAAAACCTCGTATTTCATAAAATCCATAAAGTCAACGGTTCCGGTTGCCGTCACCAGGCCCGAAACGCTCTCTCCTTCTGAAGGGCTGGTAATTTCTACTGTTTCTCCCCGCGCCGCCAGCGCCGTATTGCCGCTAACGGCCAATAAAAATATTCCCACAATAACTATTATAGTGGCAAGTTGCCGTGGATAATTTTTCATTGCCTGCTTATCCTTTCTTTGACCAAATTCCCACAGGGTGTCAAGATGAGGGTCTGTCCAAAGTTTGGGCACAGATTGGGGGGCACGGGGGTATTTCCCCGAATCCCCCTGGTTTATGCCAAATTCCTACAATTTGGAATGTACCCCAAGATGACATAAAAATTTCACATAAGATTATAACATAATATTGGGATAAAGAGAAGTCCAACGTGAGAATTTTGAAAAGGGAAAAAAACTAATCCCTTGGCGCGTCTGCAAATATAAGCCGGGTTCGTTCGATTTCAGCCCAATTCTCAGCCAGGCCCAACGTATTTAATACGTCTGTGGGGCGGAGATGGCCAAACTGCCCGGCAGTGAGACGCATGTGTAAATGGACTTCACCACCACTTATTGTCTCAAGGCGGAGTTCGTGTAGCCAGGGGCGTAGATCAAACACTTCCCCCTGCCCCTTACGCTGCCGGGTCTGGATCACTTCATCAGCGGCTAACAGGACCTCAATCCGGTCGGTCAAGGCTTCGGCCGATAGATCGGTTTCCACCACCACGCGATACTCGGCCTGGCGCAGCAGGTGGGGCAGGGTGGGGGCCTTGAGGGGAATTTCTGCAACCGAGTGCAGGTCAATACCGCTAGGCAGAGCGGCGCGAATGTGGACCAGCGTTTCAGCGGCGGCAACGGGGCGGGTGAGGATAATGTCCATAATTTCGGCCCGGCCAATGACGCCCACCGGCAAACTGGAGGCAATTTGCATTTTGGGGCGGGGGTTGAATCCCTGCGAATAGGCCAGCGGAATTTGGGCGCGGCGCAGCGCCCGCTCCCAGGCCAGGGCCAAATCCAGGTGAGAGATATACTTAAGGCTTGCTTTTTTGGCAAAGGTCAGGCGCAAGCGATACCGGGGAGATTGGTTAGGATCGGTCATTTATTTCATCAACCAATATTTGCCGCAACAGGGCATACGTGGTGTCAGACACAGGCGTGTCCAGTTGGTCCACCTCGGCCAGGCTGAACCAGCCTACATTTAGCGCGTCGTCGCCGGGAGTCAAAGATTGGGCCGGTTCAAGCGCTTCGGCGCGTAAGTCCAGAATTACGTAATGGAATTGCACCCGTCTTTGTTCGTCGCGCACAATGGCGTCAAACGTATAAAGCACCTCCCCCGCTTTCACGCGCAGGCCGGTTTCCTCAAAGGTTTCACGTTCAGCGGCGGCCTGGAGCGTTTCACCCAATTTTACGCTGCCGCCGGGAATAGCCCATTTGCCTTGCGCCGGGGGTTTGCCTCGCAGCACCAGCAGCACCTTTTTTTGATGGATTATCACAGCGCCTACGGCCACCCGGGGCGCATCGGGGTAGCGGGTATTGCACATTGTCAAACCTCTTTGGGCTAAAAACGTCAGTATCTTACCAAAACTTTGCCTTGAGAGCAAGCCCCCCAAAACATGATGGGGTCTGGCCCAGTTTTTAGACCATAGGATAGGGACAGGACAATGTCCTGTCCCTACCGCCGAAGTTTTGGGACGCACCCAAAGGATGTTCCTGATTTGGCAAATCTTTGCTGTCACTCCTGAGTCGTGATACAATAAATCTCGTCAAATATAGGCCGGATGCCTTGCAGGTCTGGCGGGAGAGAGTAACAGATGGAACAACCACATTTATCTGCTCAACTGGATTATTTAGAGCAGCAACATCAGGCAGACCAGGCCAAAATGGCCGAGTTGCAGCAACAGGTCGAGTCGCAAGCCTACGAGGCGCAAGAACAGGCTCGCCGGCTTCAGGCGTTAGAAGAGGACCTGGCCGAAGCCCGCTTGACCCTGGCCCGCGTGCCTCAATTCGAGGAACAGTTGAATCGTTTGCGGAATGAATTGTTGCAGACACTTGAGGAGCGATACAGTCGTCGCCAGCCGGGAGGGATGGGTACAACCCAGGCCACGGCTACTCAGTTTGACACGCATACCAAAGCCCTAAACGAGTTGCGTCGAGAGTTGGATAAAACCCGGCGTTACGATGATCAGATAACGCTGGCCCGGACTGAACTGGAACGGCTGCATAAAACGGTCAATGCTTTTCAGGCCGACCTGGACCGGCTGCACAAACAGTTAGACGAACGGGTGCGAGCGGCAAAATATATGGAAGATCAGCGCAGCGCCGACGCCCGGCGCGTAGCGGAATTGCAGGCCGGCTTGCCTGACTTCAATAAAAAGCTGGAGGCAAGCCTGGCCAAAACTCAAATGCTCGAGCAGCAAATTTCCCAATTTAGCCGGTACGAGATTGCTCTGGAAGAAGTGCGAGAGGAGATCCGTCGTCACCGCGAACACATGGATTTTCAAGCCGCCCAGCGCGAGCGCCAGATGAAAACCTGGAATGACCTGGCCGAAACACTCCAGCGCCGCATGGATGAGTATGAAGACCTGATGGAGAAATATGCCCAGCACTATCAACTCAATAAACGGGCCTTAACCTCCTTGCAGGATTTTCAGGAACGTTTGCAGCGCGAGCAGCACCAAACCGAAGAACTCCAGCGCCTGGCCGAAAAGCGCCAGCGGTCCGAAATGGAAAAGTTACAAGCCGGTTACGGCCAACGCTGGCAGAAGCAAAACATGGAGTGGAAGACCCAGGCCGAAAGTCTGCAAAAAGATATGGAAACTTTGCAGAAGCGCACCGACGAGATTACCAAATTCAACCAGACCATCGAGAAGCAGATGACTCTGATTCTGCAAATCATTGAAGAGGATGTGCAGGCCAGGGCTTTAGCCGCCCAGGAATGGCAGCAACACTTTGAGCAGTTAGCGGAAGAACAGGATTAACGGATGCGCGTGATTGGCACCGCCGGGCACGTGGATCACGGCAAATCCACCCTGGTTAAAGCCCTCACCGGCATCAACCCTGATCGGCTCAAAGAAGAGCAGCAGCGGGAGATGACCATTGACCTGGGCTTTGCCTGGTTGACCCTGCCTTCCGGCGAGCCGGTTGGCCTGGTGGACGTGCCCGGCCACCAGGATTTTATCAAAAATATGCTGGCCGGGGTGGGCGGGATTGACCTGGCCCTGTTTGTGGTGGCCGCCGACGAAGGCGTGATGCCCCAAACCCGCGAACACCTGGCCATTCTGGACCTGTTGGAGATTCCTCGTGGGGTTATTGCCGTCACCAAAATTGATCTGGTGAAGGATGAAGAGTGGTTGGAATTGGTGCAGGCCGATATTGTCGAAACCGTGGCCGGTACGGTTTTGGCTAACGCGCCGTTGATTCCCGTGGCCCCCTTGCAGGGGCAGGGGCTTGACACCCTGGTTGGCGCCCTGGATCAAATTTTGGCCCAAATTCCTCCCCGTAGCAATCGAGGCCGGCCCCGCCTGCCGATTGATCGCGTTTTTTCCATTAGCGGCTTTGGCACGGTCGTCACCGGCACGCTGCTCGATGGCCGGTTGCAGGCGGGCCAGGAAGTTGAGATTTTGCCCCAGGGTTTAAAAAGCCGTATTCGGGGCCTGCAATCCCACAAAAAAAACGTTGAGCTGGCCGACCCCGGCTCGCGGACAGCCGTCAACCTGACCGGCCTCAGCGCCAGTGAACTCAGCCGGGGCAATGTGCTGACTACTCCCGGCTGGTTGGAGCCTTCCCAACTGCTTGATGTTTATCTAAGGCTTTTGCCCGACCCGTCCAGGCCGCTGCGCCATCATCAGGAGGTTGAGGTATTTACCGGCTCCACCGAGGTGATGGGGTTTGCCCGCCTGTTGGGCGCGCGCCAGCTCGACCCGGGCCAGGCCGGTTGGGTGCAGTTGCGTTTGGCCCACCGTATCCCCGCCATTAAGGGCGATCACTTCATCATCCGCCAGCCCTCGCCCTCCTTGACCATTGGCGGGGGCGTCATTGTGGACGCTTTGCCGCGCCGTCGCCATCGCCGGTTTCGGCCGGAAGTAATTGAGCGCCTGGAGACCCTCCTGGCCGGCGCGCCTGAAGACGTGCTGCTGGCCGAACTGGACCGGCGCGGTCCCCTACCCGGGCGAACACTCATTGCCGAGTGCGGCCTGCCCCCCGAAACTGCTTCGGCGGCGCTGGCAGTTTTACTTAAAAACGGCCAGGTCTTTTTTCTCTCCAACGAAGGAACGGAACCACCGGCTGATTTAGCTGCCTCAAAATTGTTAGTAGTTTCTCGCGCCGGTTGGGCCAACCTGTTGGGTCAAATCAAAACCGCGCTGGCCAATTATCATACCCGCTACCCCTTGCGGGTGGGTATGCCCCGCGGCGAATTAAAAAGCCGGCTCAAATTGGAAACCCGCCTGTTCAACGAAGCCATTCAGCGCGGGCAGCAGGAAGATGCGTTGGCGGCCACCGAAACGATGGTCCGTTTGGCCGACCACCAGGTTAAATTCAATGCCCAACAGCAGGCCGCCATTGACCAACTCCTGGCCGATTTTAAACGCGCTCCTTATAATACCCCGCTGCCCAAAGACGTAGCCGCCGCCATTGGCGAGGACGTGCTACTGGCCCTGGTGGAAAGCGGCCAACTGGTCCGTCTCTCGGATGAAGTCATTCTACTGGCCGAAACTTACCGGGAGTTTATGGATTGGCTCAAGGTTTATTTGGGGCAGAATCAAACCGTCAACGTGGCCCAGGTGCGCGACACCTTTAGCACCAGCCGCAAATACGCCCTGGCGCTGCTGGAATACACCGATGAACAACGGCTCACCAAACGGGTGGGCGATGATCGAGTGTGGCGAGAGTGAGGTGCGTGGTTAGGGAGCTAAAATCAAGGTCACGGGGTCAGGTAAGGCATAATAAACCAAAACGGACTGGCCAGGGCCAGAAAACCCAACGCGCCGTAGCATACCATCATCACCCAAGAGGTGGGGATGAACCCATAGCGGGCCAGCAGCGCCCGCCCGGCGGCCGCCGCAAAAACCAACCCGGTGATCAGGATAGCCCATTTGTCCGGCTCATTTTTGAGCAGAGAGGTGGTTATTACCCAGACCCATCCAGTGGCCAGGCCGGTCGCCAGCCACCACCGCCATCTTGGAGAGAACGCTTCCCTCAGTCCCATCGCAAAAAAGATAGCCAGGGGGATTAAGGCCGGGAAGAGATAGCGGCCCTGGAACTGCCGGAAACTCAGATTATACCCAACATAGGCCAACCCTACCAGCATGGTGGCCAGGCCCAGCAAACCCAGAGCGCGCCACTGGTCGGCTGACAGGTTGTACTCCGGCCCGGTTGCCCGGCGGGGCGAGCGGATACGCCAGGCAAAGCCAATCAGCCCACCTGCCGCGATGAGGGTCAGCAGGGTCAAGAGCAGGTAGGTGCGGCCGTCCATGGGCACGGCCATCCAGCCAAATTGTCCCCAAAAGCTATGGAACGTGGTGGTGGCAAAGTCGCTCAGGTAGACCGGCCAGCCCACCTCGGCCAGGTAATCGGTGGTGCGCAGTTGGCCCACCACAATCGCCTCGTGTTGTTTTAGCCCCAAAATGTCAAAATTGCCGTAAATGAGAGCGTTGCGCCCAAACCACGGCAGGATGATCAAAAAGGCCAGCCCAAAAACCACGGCTGCTTGCCTGGCCAACTTGCGCCAGTCCCTCCCGGCCCCTTGCTCTGTTTTTGGGGTGGAGGTCCACCATAGGGCTACCGCCACCAGGGGCAGGGCAATGTAGACTGTGGTTTTGGCGCCCAGGCCCAGGCCCAACAAAAGGCCCAGTAACCAATCATTTTTAATGTAGGAGGAAGGGGCAACCTGGTCAGACGGCATGAGCCGCTGAACCAGGATATAAAGGATGGCGGCCAGGATAAGTTCGGCCAGGGTATCGTTGTTGATGGAGGACAGGATGGCCAGGTGCATAGGCGTAAAAGCGACCAGGGCCATTGCGCCGTAGGCGATGGCCGGCCGGTTTGGGAAGATGGTCCGCCCGATAAAAAAGGCCAGAGCGACGACGGCTCCGCCCAGCACGGCCATAGATAAAAAGCGTAATATCGGCAACGAGCCGCCACTCAGCACAAACACCGGCATGCCCAGCAGATAATAAAACGGGGGTTGATGAAATTCATAACAGATGGGGACAATAGACATATCTGGCGGAAAACGGCGCGAGGTTAATTCATCGAGGTAAGCCTGGTTATAACAGTTGGCCGTCAACTCCGGAAAGCCGGTTTGGGTGGTGACCGCGCGCACGTAATTGTAATGCGCCGGTTCGTCGGGCGCTTGCCAGGCAGGGGTCAGAAAGGCGTATAATCCCCCCGCCAGCCAATAAATTGCCAGAATAATGAAAAATAGGGGAGAACGCCGCACGCCAGCCATAACGGCTGGATTATAGCCCGGTTGAGGGGAAGAGACAAAAACATTGAGAAGCCGTCTGAAAAGCATGTCATTTCGAGAGCCTGCCCTGAGCGCAGCGAATGGGCCATAGGCCGAGAAATCCCCGGAATCTCGCTCGAAAACATTACGCCGTAGAGATTTCTCGCTACGCTCGAAACGACATGGAGCCTATGTCGGGCTTTTCAGAGAGGTTCGGTCCCTTGGTCTAAAAAAATCAGGATAGGATGGCCCCTTAAAATTGCCCAAGTTGAACATTGCGTGTAAGATACGGGCCGGTTCCCTTAATAATTGCGAGTGCAGCCTCACCGGGCCTGCACTCATTTTGTGTTTAACCATCATCATCATCATTCAGTTAAAGTTAGGAGAAAATCATGAGTATGATTGAAGATATGCTGGCCCGAGAAATTCTTGATTCTCGCGGCAACCCTACCATTGAGGTAGAGGTAATGTTGGAAGACGGCGCTTTTGGCCGGGCAGCGGTGCCTTCGGGCGCGTCAACCGGGGTGCACGAAGCCCTGGAATTGCGCGACGGCGATAAAGGCCGTTATCTGGGCAAGGGCGTGGAAAAAGCAGTGGCCAATGTTAATGAGGAAATTGCCCCGGAACTGATTGGTTGGGATGCGCTGGACCAGGAAGGCATTGACGCTTATATGCTTGAACTGGACGGCACGCCCAACAAATCCAAACTGGGGGCTAACGCCATCCTGGGCGTGAGTCTGGCCGTGGCCAAGTCCGCCGCCGAAAGCACCGGCCAGCCATTATTCCGCTACCTGGGCGGGGTGAGCGCCCGCACCCTGCCGGTGCCTATGCTGAACATTCTCAACGGCGGGGCGCACACCGGCTGGCAAACCACCGACTTCCAGGAGTTTATGGTAATGCCCTACGGCGCGGAGAGCTTCCGCGAGGGCCTGCGCTGGGGCGCGGAGATTTATCACGCGCTCAAGGCCGTGTTAAAAAGCAAAGGCTACAACACCAATACCGGCGACGAAGGCGGCTTTGCCCCGGCGCTCAAGGGCGGCAACAACGAAGCCCTGAACGTGATCATGGAAGCCATTGCCAAGGCCGGTTACAAAGCGGGCGAGCAGATTTTTATCGCCCTGGACCCGGCCACCTCTGAGTTATATGAAGACGGTAAGTACACCCTGCGCATCGAGGGCAAAACCCTTTCCAGCGACGATATGGTCAAACTGTGGCAGGGCTGGGCAGAGAACTACCCCATCATCTCCCTTGAAGACGGTCTGGCCGAAGACGACTGGGACGGTTGGGTGGCTCTGACCCAGGCCCTTGGCGCTAAGGTGCAGTTGGTGGGCGACGACATGCTGGTGACCAATGTGGAGCGTTTGAGCAAAGCCATCGAGATGAAAGCCGCCAACAGCATTCTGATCAAACTCAACCAGATTGGCACCTTGAGCGAAACCATCGCCGCCATTGAAATGGCCAAACGGGCCAACTGGACCGCCGTCATTTCCCATCGCTCCGGCGAAACCGAAGACACTACCATCGCCGATTTGGCCGTGGGCCTCAACGCCGGGCAAATCAAAACCGGCGCTCCGGCTCGCTCCGACCGGGTGGCCAAGTACAACCAGCTTCTCCGCATCGAGGACATGCTGGAAGAAACCGCAGTGTATCCGGGTATCAAAGCTTATTACAACGTGCGCTAAATATGGAACTAACCCGCTCAAGTGGTATTTTGTTACACCCCACTTCATTTCCCGGCCCTTACGGCCTGGGCGATTTGGGGCAGTCCGCGTATGCATTTATTGACTTCCTGGTTAGGGCCAAACAATCCCTATGGCAGGTCCTGCCCCTGGGCCCAACGGGTTATGGCGACTCGCCCTACGCATCTTTTTCTTCATTTGCGGGCAATCCGCTGCTGATCAGCCTGGACCGGCTGGCGACATCGGGCGACCTGGTCGAGGCAGACCTGGCCGGCAAGCCCGATTTCCTTCTGGACCAGGTTGACTATGGCCGGGTGATTCAGTGGAAAACCCCGCTCTTGGAAAAAGCCGCCCGCAATTTTCTAAGTTACGCCGCTGCGGAACGCCGGAATGATTTTGACGCTTTTTGCGCCGAACACAGCGGCTGGCTGGACGACTTTGCCCTCTTTATGGTGGTCAAAGATCATTTTGACCAAAAAGCCAGAGAAGCCGGCGTTTTTGGGGCTATGTGGAACACCTACTGGGATAAAGACATAGCCCTGCGCCAACCCCGGGCAATGGCTCGTTGGCAAAAGGAACATGCCGGGGCCATTGCCGTGAAAAAAGTGCAGCAATACTACTTTTTTGAGCAGTGGGGCGCCTTGCGGCGTTACGCCAACGAGCGGGGCGTTAAAATTATTGGCGACATCCCCATTTTTGTGGCTCCCGATAGTGTGGACGTGTGGGCCAATCGTGAGTTGTTCCATTTAGATAAAAAAGGACAACCGACCGTGGTGGCCGGCGTGCCCCCCGATTATTTTAGCGAAACCGGCCAATTGTGGGGCAATCCGCTTTACAATTGGCAAGCGATGGCCAGGCAGAATTATCAGTGGTGGATTGACCGGCTGGCAGCCACGCTTCGGTTAGTGGATATTATCCGCATTGATCACTTCCGTGGTTTTGAGGCTTATTGGGAAATTCCGGCAGGCGAAAAAACTGCGGTCAAGGGCCAATGGGTCAAAGCGCCGGGCATGGAGTTGTTTAAAACAGCCAAAGCGGCCTTGGGTGAATTGACCATCCTGGCTGAAGACCTGGGCGTAATTACCCCGGCGGTTGAGGCGTTGCGCGACCATTTTGCTTTCCCCGGTATGAAGATTTTACAATTTGCCTTTGACAGCAAAGAGGCAGGCGATTTGAATGCTTCTAATGCTTTTTTACCGCATAATTACGGTCGTAACGCAGTGGTTTACACCGGCACCCACGACAACGACACCACCCTGGGCTGGTACCGCCAGCGTACGCCTGAAGAAAAGGATTTAATCCGCCGTTACCTGGCCCGTGATGACCACGATATTGTCTGGGATTTCATTCGCCTGGCCATGGCTTCGTCTGCCCGTTATGCCATTATCCCTCTGCAGGATGTGTTGAATTTGGATACTGACGCCAGGATGAACACACCCTCGACCCTGGGTGGCAATTGGGACTGGCGTTACCGCCCCGAGGCATTGAACCAATGGGGGTCAGATCGTCTGCGGGAACTGGTTGACCTGTATGGCCGCGACCCCAAATTGTGGGAGGAAAAGTGTCAGGCTGAGGCAGAAAAAAGCGCTGCCTAAAAAGTCGGCGATAAACAATAAAGGCCGGGAATTCAATCGAAGCCCGGCCTTTGTTGATTCTTCACTGAACGGTTGGACCATCACCTGGAATAACTTGATTATCAATGGTTCTTGACACTTAATGTTATCTGAGATACACTCAAAGCAGGTTTTAAGCCTTTGGCATTTTACCTCACCTGATAACCAGGCGGAAAGGCGCGTTCATTGAGTCAACCCGTCATCAGTCAAGCAATGGAAGATTATCTCAAGGCCGTTTACAAGCTGCGAGAGCAAAATGAGCAGGTGTCTACCTCTGCCCTGGCCGATTATTTAAAAATAGCCCCGGCCTCGGTAACAAACATGTGCAAAAAATTGGCCGAGTTGAATTTGTTGACCTATGAGCCGTATCAGGGCGTAAAGTTTACGCCCACCGGCGAAAAATTGGCCCTGGAAATTGTCCGCCACCACCGCCTGATTGAATTATACCTGGCCGAAGCCTTGGGCGTACCCTGGGACCAGGTTCACGCTGAGGCCGAAAAACTGGAACACGTAATTAGCGAGGATTTGGAAGAACGGATGGCCGCCGCCCTGGGCGATCCCCAGTTTGACCCCCACGGCGCGCCCATTCCTTCGCGGACCGGGGTGGTGCGGCAGCAAAAGAGTGGCCGCCTGGTTGACATGCAAACGGGCGATAAATTGGTGGTGGTTGAAGTGGATGATGATGACCCGGAGTTGCTCCGTTATTTGGGTGAAATGGGCCTTTATCCGGGCACAAGTATTCAATTGTTGGCCCGCGCGCCTTACGAAGGCTCGTTGACGCTGGAGGTTAATCAGCGGGAGTATGCCTTGAGCTATCAGGTGGCCAAAACCATTTTGGTGGCCCGGCAAAAAAAATGAGGCTGTCAAAAATGACCGAACCAAAAGCTATCTATCTCATTGTCTGCGGGGCCAGTTCGGCTCGCTGCGCCCCCGATTTACTCAAGGCGCTCACCCAATTTGAACTGCCTGTTTTAACCGTTCTCACCGACGCCGCCCGCAACATCATCAGTTCCTACAACCTGGCCGACCAGCCGGGCCATACTCTGGTTGACAGCTATTTTGACCCGGTGCTGCTTGATGGCCGCGCCCCTTGCCTGACCGTGGTGGCCCCCGCTACCTTTAATACCCTCAACAAAATCAGTCACGGTATTGCCGACACCCTGGCCCGCTCGCTAATTGCCGAGGCCATTGGCGCGGGCTGGCCGGTGATGGTGGTGCCTTCGATGAATATGGCTCTGGCCAATCATCCCCAGGTAGCGCAGAGCATCAAAACCCTGCTTGGCTGGGGCGTAAAGGTGCTGGAACCCAAGCTTGAAGCGGATTTGTTAATGATGGCCTCGGTGCCGGAAATTGTGGCCGCGGTCAAAACAATGCTGGCGGAAGCCGGCGCATCTTCAGGAGAGAACAAATGAGTAATTTACCCCTTGTGCACATGACGCTCTACAAACACGGCGTTGGCTATTTTTGCCGCCGGGGCCGGGTGGAAGGCGAGGAGATCAAGCTGACCTTTCGCCGCGAGGAAATGGACGACTTGCTCAAAAGTTTGACCGTGATTGACCGCGGCGGCGGGCAGGTGCGCGGCGTGGATTACGACACCCCCCAAAGTCTCAAAGAGCGACTGGCCGGATGTTCCATTATTCTTGACAAAACCCGCAGCACGCGGGATTTACTCATGGCCCTGCGGGGGCGCAAGGTGGCCCTGCTGTCAAGTGATGGCGCCACCACCACGGGCGTTTTGCTGGGCTTGGATGAAGTGAACGAAAAACCCTTGAAACGCTCGCTGGTTTCCATTTTGCGGGAAGATTCGGAAACGGTGGCGATTGTCCCCATTGACCGCATCGAGGGCATTGAGTTGTTTGACGAGGTCTCTGCCGCCGACCTGCGGTTTTTCCTGCAAACCGCGTTGGGCCAGGAGACGCATCGTTCCATTACCATCCGGCTCAGCCCCGGCTCGCACGATTTAGAAGTGAGTTACATTGCCCCTGCCCCCACCTGGCGGGTCAGCTACCGTTTGGTGGCGGATGACCCTTCAGCCGGCAAGCCGGAAGCCCTCTTACAAGGTTGGGGCATTTTTGACAACCGGTTGGAGGAAGACCTGCACGATATTTCGCTCTCGCTCACGGCCGGGATGCCCATCTCTTTTGTGTACGATTTGTACACGCCGTACACGCCGGAGCGCCCGGTGGTAAAAGAAGAAAAGCGAGTGGCCGCCGCGCCCATTATGTTTGATGGCGCTGTGGCCGAAACGGCCGGCGCAGAGGCGCCAACTTTGGGGGCCGGTATGCCTGCCCCGGCTCCTATGATGAGGAGCATGATGAAAATGACGGCCCCTCCGAGCGTCTCCGCGGAAGCCATGGCCGATTCTGTAGAAAGCGCCGCCACCGGCCAGGCCCTGGGCGAATTGTTTCAATACAACGTCAGCAGCCCGGTCACGGTGGGCCGGGGGCAGTCGGCCATGGTGCCCATTGTCAGCAGCAAGTTGGGTTTTAAAAAGGATTTGATTTACAACGGGGCCAAAATGCCCACCCATCCGGTGGCGACCATTCGCTTCAAAAATGCCACCGGCCTGACCCTGGAACGTGGCCCGGTTACCATCCTGGAAAGGGGCGAGTACGTGGGTGAAGCCGTGCTGCCTTTCACCGCCGACCAGGCCGAGGCTGTTGTTTCTTACGCGGTTGAGTTGGGTATTCACGTTAAAGAAGAAGTCAAAACCGAGAGTCAACTTCGTTCGCTAAATATCAAAGAGGGTTATCTGCTGCAAAACGTGTACGATATTCGCCGGCTCATTTACCAGGTGGATAATCGCACGGCTGAAGCCAAAACCGTTTTGCTTGAGCACGTCCCCCGGACCAACTATACTATTTTTGATACCCCTGACCCCGCGGAAAAAACGCTCGACACGTACCGGTACCAGGTGAAAGTTTCACCCGGCAAACTGGCTAAATTTGCCGTGCAAGAACGTTTTTTGCGGGTCCACCGCGAAGAGTTGCGCAGTCTTTCTTATAAAGGCTTGCAGCAGTACTTTAAGGATAAATTTCTGGATGAGCGGGCCTATTCTGGGCTAAAAGCCTTGCTCGATACCTGGGCTGAGATTGACCGCCTGGAAAAAGAAGTGGCCGGGCAGGAAAAGCAGCGGGAGAAGATTTACAAAGCGCAAGAGCAGGCCCAGAAAAATATGGCCGTGCTTTCGACCGCCGGGGAAGAAGGCCGGCTGCGCGGGCGTTACGTCAAACAACTCACCGAGAGCGAAGAGCAGTTGGTCCAGATTGACCGGACGGTGGCGGGCATACAGGCTGAGATCAAACAGAAATCCTCTGAAGTTGGTCAGATGATTAAAGCCTTGGAGTCAAGCGATAGTTAGCAGATTTAATCCGGCTTAAAGCGCAGGCGTAATACGGTGATAACGTAATTGATTCCCCGGCTGAGATAGCCCCACACATTTGCGGCAGTTTTGCTCTCCCCCGCCTCGCGGGGAAGGCACAGGTAGGGCAGCTCGCGGATGGTGTAACCGGCGCGTTTGGCGCGATAGAGCAGGTCAATGCAATACTCGCCGTAATCGCCCCGCAAGTTGATTTTAGCAAAGATATCCCGGCGGCCCAAAATAAAGCCGCTGGTGTAATCTTTAAGGGACCAATCCAGGATGAGTCCGGCCCACAGATTAATTATCCGCGAGAACAGCCGCCCCGTGAAAGAATGGGCCACATCCCCACCCCCCGGCACATAGCGCGAACCAACAGCCATATCCGCGCCCTGGGCCAGGGCCTCGGCCAGGCGAGGCCATTCTTCAGGCGGCATGCTCAAATCGCAGTCCATCCAGCCCACCCACTGTCCCCGCGCCTCTTGAATGCCCCGGTTGAGGGCGCTGGTTAGCCCCTTTTCTGTTTTTCGATGAATCAGCCGGACCCGCGCGTCGTTTTTGCTTTTCTTGGCGACTACCTGCCAGGTGCCATCCGGAGAGTCGTCGTCAACCACCACCACCTCAACCCCGCCGGGGTAATTTCTCAACGCTTGTAAAGTCCGGTCAAGCAACGTTTCAATATTGCCTGCTTCGTTGTAAGTGGGCAATATAATGGATATTTGTGGTTGATGGGTTAAATTTTGTTCAGTCATAGGGTTAATGGTATAGTCCAATTTCTGATTTTTAGGGTCAAATGTTAAATGTCAGGTGTCAAGTGGCAAAGGTCAAGGGTTACGCTTCACATTTTATCAATAGAATGGACGTTGGGCTAATCATTGCCGCTCTACTGACTCTACTCATCATCCAAAGCCTGTGGCAGCCGGGCCTGCCTGCGGCGGCCGACATGCCTATTCATCTTTACCGCACGTTGGAATACAAACAAGCCTGGGCGCCGGGAGTGCTTGTGCCGCGTTGGGCGCCCAATCTGGCGTTTGGCTATGGGTATCCACTGTTTGTGTTTACCCCGCCCTTGCCACATCTCCTGGCCCTGGTTTTTTATGGCGCCGGCTTTACCTTAGAGACTGCGCTCAAGATTCTGATTATCCTCACAATTTTACTTTACGCAACTGGCATGTATCTGCTGGCGCGCGATGTTTTAGGCAGCCTTGAAGCCGGGTTGGTGGCCGCCGTAGCCTATGCGTTTGCGCCCTTTGCCTTGCGCGAGGCGCTGCTTTACGGCGGCAACGTGCCTCAATTTTTGGCCATTGGTCTGTTCCCCTGGACGTTATGGGCCATGACTCGCTCGGCCCGAACTTATTTTTGGGGCTGGCTGATCCTGGCGGCCATTTTTTACGCCGGGGTAATGTTGAGTCACTTGTACCAGGTGCTGGTGTTTACGCCTGTCGTGGGCCTTTATGGATTAATGCTATTTTGGCTTTCAGTCCGAACTCCGTCAGGGGCAAGCCAGGCCTCAAAAGTTTCTCATTTTTCATTTCTAAATTCTCATTTTTCTGCTAAACCCTATCGGCTCATTGTTGGCCTACTGCCTCTGGTGTCCATTCCCTTGGGTCTGCTCCTCTCCGCCTTCTTTTGGCTGCCCGCTTTTACCGAGCGATTTTACACGCGCGCCCAGGCCAATATCTACCTGGAAAAAAGCCCTTTTTACGTGCGCTACCCGCATTGGTCTGAACTGGTCGCCTGGATTTACCCCCTGGACGCCCGCGCGGCCAACCCTTACGTCCCTTTGACTCTGGGCGTGGTCACTTTGATTTTGGCGCTCTTTGGACTATTAACGGGATTATGGTTACTCATCAAAAAACGGGCCATTGCCCCAGGCGCTTCCCCCGTCTGTTTTATCCTGTTTTTTGCCCTGGTTGCGGCTGCCGGCATTTTCCTGACCCTCCCTCTCTCTCGCCCGGTTTGGGAAACCCTTACCATTTTGCAGGTAGCCGAATTCCCCTGGCGGTTATTGAGCCTGGCCAATTTGGGCCTGGCTTTTTTGGCCGGCGCGGCGCTGCTCTTGCTGCCGTCCCAAGTCCGGCGTTTGGGGGTAGCCGTGTGCGTGGCCATCCAAATTGTGGCGGTGGCGCCCTTGTTATACCCCGTGATCCCCTTTGCCCAATACGGCCAGCCCACCCTGGCCGATCAGGTTGATTATGAGCGCCGTTCCCAATCGGTAGGGACGACCACGGTGAGCGAATACCTGCCCCAAACGGTAAGCCAGGCCCCCACCACTTCGCCCCTGCTGGAGGCGTTTCTGGCCGGTCAAAATCCCCGACGGTTGGATTACGCCAGCTTGCCCGCCGGCACAAAGGCCATCTTGCTCAAACAAAATGCCATCACGCACATCTACCGGCTTAACGGCCCAAAAGACTTTACCCTACGATTTTTTCATTTTTATTATCCCGGCTGGCAAGCCTGGATAAATGACCGACCGGTCAACATCACGCCTGAACCCGGCACCGGCTTGATGCTGATTGACCTTCCGGCAGGCCAGCACACCTTGACCGTCCGTTTTGGCGAGACGCCGGTTCGAGTGACGGCCATGCTCTGGAGTGGCCTGGCGATGGTGAGTTTGCTGGTAGCCGGCCTATCTTGGCAAGTCAGCCGTAGACGTCGCGTCGAAAAACAAGATAAAAAAGCGCGCTCTCCTGCCCCTCGCCAAAAAATCCTGATCATTCTACTGGCGATGGCTTTGGCCGTAATTGGTGCTTTTTGGCTCAAACCCCTATTACGCTCCGTCTTCACAATTCAATCGCCGCCCGGCCAGGCGCTCCCGGCGGGCCATAAAGCCGACATCCGTTTTGCCGATGGCCTTCGTCTGATCGGGTATGACCTGGATAAGCCTATTGTCTCTCCGGGCGGGCGGTTGCAGGTAGTGCTGTATTGGGCAACCGATACCGCGCCCATCAAGGCCAATTTGCAGCCCTTTGTGCATTTAGACCGCCTGAACGATTGGACCACCGTCGCCGACGCCACCAATTACACCCCCGGCGACGCCACCACGGAGAGCGTGCTGCCCACCTTTCATTGGGACACGGCCCGTTACGTGCGCGATGAACACGATTTGATATTGCCGCCGGACCTCCCGCCCCTGGCCTACGCTGTGCGGGTGGGCTTGATTGACCCCGACCGGGATCGCCTGCTGCCTCTGGCCGATGGTAGCGGTGATACGGCGCAGTTGACCATTATCAGGGTCAAACCGGCGCCAGGCCAGATAACGCCGTTGGCTGAACAACTGGATGTGATTTTTAGCAATGATAGTGATACTATTTATCTGACCGGCTTTCAACTTGAGGCCCAAACTGAGACGCGGCTTGATTTTACCCTGGCCTGGCAAAGTGACCAAACGCCCCAAAAAGATTACACGGTTTTTGCCCAATTGTTTGATCTGGATCAAAATCTGGTGGCCGGTTTTGACCGCCCTCCCCTGGACGGCGCTTACCCCACGTCAACTTGGCTGCCGGACCAAACCATCCTGGACCCCCGCTCCATCCCGCTGAACGAGGTTGCGCCCGGTGAGTATTTGCTGGTGGTGGGTCTGTACGACCCGCTGACGCTGGCGCGTTTGACCACAACCGGCGGGCTTGACTTTGTGGAATTAACGACCGTGACGGTTGGCGAGCGGTAAATTGGCTGACTTATGAAATCACAAATCGTAAATCTTAAATTGAAAATCGTGATTTGGGACTATGGTTTGCTCTTGGCGTTACTCCTGCCATTTTTCGCGGTGATGCCCCTGCTCATTCATGCCGGCCTGCCCAACACCGCCGATGGCCCGGTGCACCTGATGCGGCAGGTCCAACTGAACCAGGCCTGGCAGCAGGGCCACTTCTACCCTCGTTGGGGCGCCGATTTGGCTTTTGGACACGGCATGCCCATTTTTAGCTACGCTCCGCCGGCCCTCTATCAACTAACCCAAATTTTTCATCTTTCCGGCCTGCCCCTCGACGAGTCCATGAAGGCGGTTATCATTTTTGATTTTCTGCTGTATAGCTTGGGTATATTTCTTTTTGCCCGCCGCCTTTATGGGCCTGCCCCGGCGCTGCTCGCGGCAGCCGTGTATGTTTATGCCCCTTACCGTTTGCGTGAGGCTTATATTCAAGGCAACTACGGCCAATTTACCGGCCTGGCTTTTTACCCCCTTATCTTCTGGGCCTTTCACGGCCTCATTACCACCGGCCGGCCCCGTTATTGGCTGGCGGCGGCAGTGTCGCTGGCCGGTTTGTTATTGAGCCACAACATCAGCTTTATGCTCTTTGCCCCCCTCTTCGTGGCCTATTCACTTTTTTTGCTGATGCTGACAGCCTGGCAGTCGAGGAGACGAGGGGGCGAGCCAACGGGTCAACAGGCATTTTGGTTTATGCCTTTGCTCATCCGCACCATTGCCGCCGGGCTTCTTGGCCTGGGTTTGGCCGCCATTTTTTGGCTGCCGGCTTTTGGCGAACGGCACGAGATTAAGTTGGAAGGCATCACCCAGGGTTTTTTTGATTTTCGGGAAAATTTTATACCCCTCTCAGAACTGCTCTCCCCGCCGTTGCCCCTTGACCTGACCACCATCAATCCCGCCTTTCCCTTCAGCCTCGGCCTGCCTCAAATCATGGGCGCGGTGTTAGGAATGGTGGCCCTGCTTTTCCTGGTCTTCAAGGCAGTCAGACCGTCCTCGCGGGATGGCGTCGAGAATGAAGCCGAACACACACGTTCAGGCGTCATTGCGAGGCCGCAGGCCGAAGCAATCTCCAACTTCGAAAGGGGAGACTGCTTCGCTATCGCTCGCAGTGACATGATCCAATCACGTATCGGTCACACCCTTTTCTTCACCATTTTCTTTTTACTCTACGTCTTCCTGGCCCTGCCCCAATCCCAGTTCCTATGGGAATCTGTGCCCTTCATCGAACTGGCCGAGTTCCCCTGGCGCATGCTCGGCCCGGCAATTTTTTGCGCCGGCGTTTTGGCTGCGGCTGCTTTCTGGATTGTCAAATTGCAAATTGCCAATCGCAATTTGGACCTCATCCTTTTTCTGTCTATCCTTATGGTTATTACCTTCAACGTTTACTATCTCTTCCCCTCCCAATTCATTTCTTGGGGCACGCCCTCTCCGGCGGAGGCTTTTGCCTACGAAGCAGCCTCCTACGCCATTGGCACCACCAGCACCGGCGAATTTTTGCCTCGCCGCGCCCGGCAGCACCCCTCCCCCAAAACTCTTCGCCCCGATTACGAGGCCGGCCGGCCGCCGCAAAAAATTGATCCGGCCTCTCTGCCGCCCGGCGCAAACGTGGAAACTCTGAGCCACCAGGCCGAGTCCGATTCCTGGCAAATTAATACGCCTGAAAAGTTTGTGGCTACCATCCGCACCCTTTACTGGCCCGGCTGGCAGGTTTACCTGGATGGCCAACCCGTTGCTTTTACCGTGACCCCAAATACCGGCTTGATTCAAACAACTATTCCCGCCGGCCGGCACAGCCTGACCCTGCAATTGGAATCAACCCCTTTGCGCGCCATCGGGCTGGGGCTGACCGTAAGCTCGCTGTTTGTCTTGGGCCTGATTGCTGTTTTTTTCTTTAAGCAATATATCAATGAGACAGGTGGACGACGAGATAGTGGAACAGGGATTGGCGACCCCCATGCAACGGCCATCTCTCCCAGATTCTTTGTGATAGCAGCGGTGTCGTTTTTTGCCCTTTACCTGCTTTCGCGTCCTCTGGCTCCCCTGTTTACTTTGCAATCAGACCCCGACCGGCCCCAACCCGCCGACCACGTGGTGCGGGTTGATTTTGCCAACCAAATCCGGCTGGTCGGCTTTGACGATTTACCGGAAACCATCTCCCCCGGCGAATTGCTGACGGTTACGCTTTACTGGCGCGCTTTGGCCGATTTGAACACAAGTTACTCAGTTTTTCTTCATCTCGACGCGCCAAACCAACAAACCTTTGCCGCAGTTGACGAAGATACCCCCGAAGATATTCCCACCTATAATTGGCCGCCCGGTTTATATTTGCGCAACCCCCTTTCGCTCAAAGTGCCAACAGACTTGCCTCCCATTCGCTATGATGTTCACGTGGGACTCTACAATCGTGAAACTGACGAGCGGCTGTCAATCTGGCCGGATGGCGCTACAAACTTTAAACTTGGTTCAGTGTGGTTGGTCGCGCCGCCTCCCCAATTGCCTGCTACGCCTTTGGCTCACTTTGGCCCGCACGTCACGCTCCGGCAGGTTCATGTCCAGGGCGACACCCTGGTGTTGTATTGGCAAACTGATCAGTTTCTTGAGCAAAACGACACCATTTTCATTCACCTGCTTGATGCCGAGGGCAACTTATTAGTCCAGGCCGACGGTGTCCCCTACGATGGCCTGTATTCTCTTTCTGACTGGTTGCCTCAACAAATCATCACCGATGCGCGCCCTATCGGTTCCCGCCTGGCCTCGCCGGACTCACTCCACGCCATCGCCGTTGGCCTTTACCATCCCACCACCGGCGAACGCCTGCCCGCCGCCGACGCTGCCGGCAAACCGTTGCCCAATAATAGTTTCATTATCTCGGTAGCGCCATGAAACAAGCGCAGACCATTGATTGTAGATTGCCGAGAATGAGTTTGCTGACCTCACTTCTGAGACATAGTTTTTTTGTTTTTTTCGTCTACATCCTGCTCACCCTGATCCTGACTTACCCCCTCATCTTCAATTTGACCATTGTCGTGCCCAACGACATCGGCGACCCCCTGCTCAATACCTGGATTTTGGCCTGGGATAGCCACGCCCTGCTCACCGACCCGCTCAACCTGTTCAATGCCAATATTTTTCATCCCCTGGCCAATACGCTGGCCTACTCCGAGCATCTTTTTAGCACCGCCTTGCTGTCCCTGCCGCTGCAACTTATCTCCGGCGAGCCAATCCTGGCATATAATCTAAGTTTGTTGCTCACCTTTCCCCTATCTGCGTTTGGGATGTACTTGCTGGCCCTCCGCTGGACGGGCCGGCGTGATGCGGCCTTTCTTGCCTGTTTGATTTTTGCCTTCAACCCCTATCGTTTTGCCGCCATTGCTCATTTGCAGTTACTCACGTTTCAATGGTTGCCCTTTGCCCTGTTATTTCTTGATTTGTTACTCAGAAGAACCCGCCAATCTCAAAAAACTTCCCTCCCCTCCCTGCCTGTCCCTTTGCTTCTCTGCCTGGCCCTAACTCTGTTCTTACTGCTCCAAATTCTCGCCTCCTGGTACCTGGCCCTCTACACCGCTCTAATCTTTGTTCTCTACCTGTTCGCCGTCCTCTTGGCCCGCTACTTCAAGCCATCCCCTCCTGCTACCTTGCCACCTCTTACTTTACTACTTGCTACCCTGCTACTTGTTACCCTGCTCATCCTGCCCTTCATCCTCCCTTACCTTGCCATCGTTGATGAATTGCGCGCCGCTCGCCCGCTTTCCCTGGCCCTTTCCCTGGCCGCCGCCCCCACCGACTTTGCCGCGGCCGCACCCTTCAATCGTATCTTTGGCCCTCTCACCGAAACTTTCCGCAGCCGGCCCGGCTTCACCGAAGAGCATGTGTTGTTTGTGGGCATTATCGCGCCAATATTGGCCCTCGTAGCTTTAACCTACCAAGGGTCAAGGGTCAGGTGGCAGGCATCAAGGGCCAGGTTTTACGCCTTACTCTTCATCCTGATTTTTTCCGTGGCCCTGGTCTTCCCTACTCCGTATGCTGTCCTCGCCACCCTTTCCCCCCCCAGCACCATCGTCCGGGTTCCTTCTCGCTGGATCATTCCGGCCCTGTTTGCCCTCGCCGCTCTGGCTGCCTTTGGCTTTGCAAACTTAAAATTTCAAATCGCAAATCGCAAATCGTTATCTCTAATCTCTAATCTCTTATTCCCTCTCTGTGTCTTGCTTCTGCTCACCGAAACCCTCTCCATCCCCCTTCCCCTGGCCCCGGTAGAAAATCGAGACACCCTGAACCCGGTCTACGCCTGGCTGGCCGCTCAACCCGATAATAACTTTGCCCTGGTTGAACTGCCGTTGCACAGCGCCCCGGCCCCGGAATATCCAGAGGTCAAACGCCTCTACGCCAGCACCCTGGGCTGGTGGCGATTGGTCAACGGCTACTCCGGCTACACCCCGCCCCGCCAGCCCCAACTGGCCCAGGCCCTGGCCAACTTCCCTGATGAACAGTCAATCAAGGCCCTACGGTCCCTCATTCATAACTCACAATTCACAATTCACAATTCACAATTGTTCCTCCTCGTTCATCCCGGCGAAGCTCCCCTGGATCGCGCTCAATGGGAAACCACCGACCGCTGGCGCGCCGAGTGTAACCCTGCCCTCTATCCCCTCGGCCAATTTGCGGGCGATTATCTCTACCATGTCTTGCCCAATGACCCGCACCGATTCACCCCTCCTCCCCTGGCCACCTTCGGCCCCAACCAAACCATTCGCCTCCTCAAAATTACAGTAGATTTACCCGCAACTCCCACACAGTTTATGTCCAAACCGTTAGAAATTCACAATTCACAATTCACAATTCACAATTCACACTCCTCTTCTCGCCTCATCCTCTACTGGCAATCCGCCGCATCACCCGCCACCGATTACACCATTTTTGTTCACCTGCGCGCTGCCGACGGCTTTGTGCGCAGCCAAGCTGATGGCCCGCCGGTCAGTGGACATTACCCCACCAGCCAATGGCAGCCCGGCGAGATTGTGCAAGACATTCACCCTTTACCGCCCGCTGATTATGCCCAGGTTGACCACATTGCCCTGGGTTTGTATGATGCCGCCACCGGCCAACGACTGCCCACCTTTGGCCCGGCTGGGGAACGGCTGGCCGAGGACGAGTTGATTGTTGGCGTGGAGAATAACCCGTAATACAGCATAGCCACTTTGGTTCGCGTTGAACGGATGTTGTACTAATGAAATAACCAAGAAAAAAGAGCCTGGCCTGTAAACCAGGCTCCTTTGTTACCCTGCGGTAGCCCTCACGCCGGCAGAAACCGGTGGGCTATGGCTGCTAGTGGTGTATCCCAAAAGTTTTTAGGGTGATTGTCTGGTACATAGGGGCAAATAATCTTGGATCAAAGGGTTCATTAACAA
>JAFGDY010000162.1 GCA_016931895.1 Anaerolineae bacterium | reverse complement strand
ATCGTAGGGACAGCGCCTTGTGCCTGTCCTCTGGAGCGACCACAAGGGTACGCCCCTACATTACCGGATTAATTTCTAAAAATTCATTAATGAGCCGGCCCGAATCTTTTTTAGCCCAAAAAAGACTTTACGATAAGGGCGCTGGCTGCACACCACGAAAGGAGAATTTTCCGGCTGTGGAAGACGACCGTTCCCTGCTGGTGCGGATACAACGACACGACCAAAAAGCCCTGGTTGAAGTTTACGATCAGTACTTTGATCAAATTTATCGTTACCTCAACTATCGTTTGAGTGAACCGGAGGTAGCCGCCGATTTGACCGGGGATGTTTTTTTGGCCCTGGTCAATGCGCTCAAAGCGGGCAAACCTCCCCGCACCTCCTTATCAGGCTGGTTATACGCGGTGGCCCGCAATTTGGCGGCAGATTACATTAAAACAAAAACTCGCACCGTTGCTTTGATAGAGGACCTGGCGGCGGATGAACTTTCGCTAACAGACCAGGTGCATTTGTCGCAACTGGGTCCCATGTTGCGAGAAGCTATTCTCCAACTCACCGAAGAACAACAACACGTGATTACACTCAGATTTGGACAGGGGTTGAGCCTGGCTGAAACCGCTCACCTATTAGATAAATCCATCGGAGCCATCAAAGGTTTACAGCACCGGGCGCTGGCCTCGTTGGCCCGTTTTATCCCGGAGGGGGTGGAAAATGACGGATAGATTTGAGTCCATCCTCGATGAATGTATTTCTGCCCTGCAAGCAGGCGTATCTATTGAAGATATTTTGGCGGAGGTGCCTGATTATGCAGACGAATTGCGCCCCCTGCTTTATGCAGCCACCGTTTTGGCCGATCCTAACCCCAAATTGGTACCCGAGGAAAGAAAGTCGGCCTTACGCGCTATGTATATGCAGCAGATAGCCACCCTGCCCAGTTTGTCTGCGCCCACCTTTTGGGAAAAAACACAGGCAATATTCAGGATTATGCAAAGGCGACTGACCCCCACGGCTGTTCTCAATGACCTGGCGACAATTATTATCACCGTTCTTTTGACTCTGGTGATGGCCGCCTTGATTGTAAACTATCTGGCTACAGACGCCATCCCCGGCGACTTTCTCTATGGCGCAAAACGTTTTTCTGAAACCGTACAACTTTCTTTTGCCCCTAATGAGGGACGCCAGACCGAATTGCGGGAAAAGTTCAACCAACGTCGCTTGCAAGAAATAGAGCAACTGATAGAGCAAAATCGAGCAGCGGTAGTTCAGTTCAGGGGAATCCTGGAAACAAAAGGCGATAACTTGTGGGTTGTGGCCGGTCACACCATTTTCCTGCCGCCTGATATTGAAATTGAGAAAAACATTCATGAAGGGGATACCGTAGAAATAATAGGTTTGTTAAGGGCCAATAATAGGGTCTTGATAGCTGATACCATTAGCGTGGTCAAATGAGTATTGAGAACCACCTACATTAGCAAAACTTAAAAATCTCCTCCGCCTCCACTATCCCCTTTTATTTATCAGGAATTTGAGATATAATATTATTATTGATTTGAGGGTCATCAGTACCTTTATCCTAATCTCAATCTGGTGGTTATCAAGTTAAAATAGAAAGTAGGATTTTTATGGTAGTTTGACTTTTCACCAGAAGAGAGTCACTTGTTCAAATCAAAATTCAATAGAAAGGAGGTTAATTGCCTCAATGTTGTTCTTGCCCCAAGAAGAAGGTCAGGGCTTGGTCGAGTATGCGTTGATCCTAGTTTTAATGGCTATTGTCGTTATCGCTATCCTGCTAATACTTGGCCCGGCTGTTGGTAATGTGTTCAGCAACATCGTTTGCAATTCTTTCTGGAATGATTGTTAACGGTGGCCCGGATTGTTGAACTCACAAAATCCCAATGGGATACCATTTATCTTATTATTTGTTAAGCAATTTTTTATAAATTAGGTGGGTTCACCAAAAAACTAAAACTCCCTGGACTTTATTTAAGTAAAGTCAGGAGGGAAAAAGTATGACAAAAAGGGTGTCAGCAGCGCCCTTTTTGTTTTTAAGGCGCAAGCGGCCGCAGCGTTCGCTGTCTTTCATGACAGAAGCCTCCTGGGTTGGGTCACTCAACCCAACTTTACCCGAGAGGCTTCTTTTTTTCAATGCCCTGGAGCAAAGGTCAAACTCCGGGACTGCTTTTTTAATTTTCCGGCCCCTTAAGCCGCCTTATCCATATCATCCAGGGCCATTCCCACCGGACGCCCGTATTCATCATACAACTCCGGCCTGGTTTTTCCCCTGATCACGTCGGCCGTAACTACGCATTTTTTTATTTCTTTGCGCGAGGGGATCTCGTACATGACCTCCAACAACGCCTCTTCCACAATAGCCCGCAAGCCGCGAGCGCCGGTTTTATATCTGAGGGCCATGTCGGCCGCTAGGGAAATGGCTTCTTGCGTGAAAACAAGTTCCACGTCATCCACCATAGCCAGGAGGCGCTGAAATTGTTTAACAATAGCATTGCGGGGATCGGTAAGAATGCTCATAAAGGCAGCGTGATCTAAGGGTTCAACAGTAACCACCACCGGCAGGCGTCCGGCAAATTCGGGGATCAGGCCATAAGCCAGTAGATCATCCGGCGTTACCTGGCTCAACAATTGAGCGGAATAAACAATATCCTCTTGTTCCTTCAACCGCCGCTGTTCTTCTTTGGACAAAGCCGTGACCTCTTGCAGATGACCGCCCCGGCTCGGGGCAGCCGTTGTTTTTCCTTCGTCCGTTTTGCCAAACGTTTTGCCCTGCCCTTTAACAAAACCCATCCGGCCCTTGATGCCCAGCCGTTCTTCAATCATCTTATCCAGGTTATCAAAAGCTCCGCCGCAAATAAAGAGGATGTTTGAGGTATCAATTTGAATAAAATCCTGGTGGGGGTGTTTGCGTCCCCCTTGCGGCGGCACATTGGCCTGCACGCCTTCAATAATTTTTAGCAGGGCCTGCTGCACGCCCTCGCCCGAAACGTCGCGCGTAATCGAGGGGCTATCGCCCGATTTGCGGGCTACTTTGTCAATTTCATCAATGTAGATAATGCCCTGCTGGGCTTTCTGCACATCGTAATCGGCCGTTTGAATCAGGCGCAGCAAAATATTTTCCACATCCTCGCCTACGTAACCGGCCTCGGTAAGGGCCGTAGCATCGGTAATGCAAAACGGCACGTCTAAAATGCGGGCCAACGTTTGGGCCAACAGGGTTTTGCCACAACCCGTTGGCCCAATCAACAAAATATTGCTTTTTTGCAATTCAACATCGTCTTCGCCGGCCTGGGGGCGATTAATGCGTTTGTAATGATTATAAACGGCCACCGAAAGAACTTTTTTGGCCCGGTCCTGACCCACAACCCACTCGTTCAATTGCTCATAAATCTCTTTGGGCGAAGGGATACGCTTTTGCTGAAAATCAGTGGCCGCCGTAGCAGGCGTATCTTCTGCCAGAATGTCTTGACACAGATCAACACACTCATCGCAGATAAATACCTGATCCGGTCCGGCGATGAGCCGGTTTACCTCTTCTTGCGTCCGCTTACAGAATGAACAAACTTGTAGGTCAGAACCAAATCTGTGGGCCATTGACGCTATTCTTTCTTGTTAGTGTTAGATTCTTCAGCGTTACTTTCCATCGGCTCAATGGCCGACTCGCCCAGGATGTCGTCAACCAGGCCATAATCTTTGGCCCCATGCGCATCCATAAACCGGTCTCGCTCAAAATCCTCGGCAATACGTTCAACAGGTTGGCCGGTGTGCCGGCTCAGAATACCGTGCAGCAAATCTTGCATCCGCTTCAACTCTTTGTATTGAATCTCAACGTCCGGGGCATATCCCTGGGCACCACCGCCGGCGGGATGCATGTGAATGGTAGCGTGGGGCAAAGCATAGCGCCGGCCCTCTGAACCGGCAGCCAGCAAAACGGTGCCCATACTGGCGGTCCAGCCTACGGCAAACGTGCTGATGGGCGCCGGAACTTGCTGCATGGTGTCGTAAATAGCCAGGCCGGGGTAAATTGCCCCTCCGGGTGAGTTAATATACATTTGAATTTCACGTTCAGGGTCTTCTCGGCTCAAGAAAAGCAGTTGGGCAACGATCAAATTGGCCACCTGGTCGTTAATGGGGGTACCCAAAAAGATAATTCGTTCTTTTAACAATAGGGAATAAATGTCATAGGCCCGCTCGCTGCGCCCGGTAGTTTCGATGACCATGGGCACTACGGCTTGGGGTAAATAAACTGACATTTTAACAGCAACTCCTTTCAGTTTTAACGCTTATACTGTCTGCTCAACATCTGTTTCGGCCACCGTTTCTTCAGAGGTGGTTTCCGCAGGCAAGGTCTCGGCAGTTTTAGCCTCGGTTCCTTTAGCCACAGCGGCCGGTGGCTCATCATCCTCGGCCATTTCTTCCGCTTCCGCTTTGGCGCCAGGTTCGGGCGCTTCGCCTTTAGCAATGGCGGCCAATCGTTCAAAAATCTTGTCGGTTAACACATCATTGGCAATGGAAGCCTGGTGGGCCGGCGAGGACAACACCCTCTGCCAAAACTGCTCGCCTGCCCCCGACAAATCGGCAATGGCCCTAGCCCGCTCCAGAATTTCCATGTTGCTGATCTCCAGGCCCTCCAATTCGGCCACTTTGCTCAACACCAAGCTGTTGCGCAAAGTTTCAATAACACTCTCTCGGATCTCCTCACGCAGTTGCTCTTTGTTTTTGTGCTGCATGTTCAGGAAACCATCCAGGGTTAAACTGGCTTGTTTTAAGCGCTCTTCAAAACGTTCCAATTCCTGGTCAATCCGGTGTTCTTCCAGGGCTTCCGGCCATTCCAATTTTTCCACTCCGGCCAAGATTTCGTCCAGGGCTTCGTGGCCTAATTCATGATCATATTGAAATTGTCGCCGCCGGGCAAGAGTTTCTCGGATCTGCGTCTTCAATTCATCAAGGGTCTCAACATCGCCCACTGTTTGGGCAAAGTCGTCATCCAGGGGGTCAAGCTCCTTTTCTTTAACACTGCCAACTTCAACCGTAAAGTTTATCTCTTTGCCCGCGTGCCGTTCCGCCGACCAATCTGCGGGATAATTGATGGTAAACGTTTTGCTCTCACCGGCGCTCAAGCCAAGCAGGGGCGTAATAAAATCCACCTGAGCCGCGTCTGGTTCGTCATCATCCTCGTTCTCTTCATCAGGTGGCGTCAACTCAAATTCCACCGCGTCGTTTTCGGACAGCACTTCATCGCCGTGTTTTTCAACCACCGACATAGTGAGCAGGTCGCCCATTTGCGCCGGGCGTTCAACCGGGGTCCAGGTGGCGTTTTGCTCTTGCAGCGTTTGCAGCGCCTCGGCCACCTCCTCATCGCTAATTTCTACTGTTTTGGCCTCAAGGCGAACGGCGCGGTAATCGCCCAATTCAACCACCGGCGGGCCGGGCACTCTGGCCTTGATGGTTAACGGTTCCCAGGTAATCTCGTCAAACTTGAGCGGCGCCTGGGGATCCAAACCGGCTTCATCCAGGGCATCCGTTACTATTTTTTCGCCCGAATGTTCCAGCACTTCTTGCTGAATGGTTTCCAGGCCAAAACGGCGGACAATGGTATGATAAGGGGCCTTACCGGGCCGGAAACCAGGGATCTGGACCTGGCGAGAAATTCGCCGCGCGGCCTTTTTGAGCAAATCCTGTTCCTGGGCCGGGTCGGCCTGAATGGTCATTAAAATTTCACATCGTTCTAGTTCTTCAGTTGTAACCTTCACCGGGGTAAACCTCGTCTCTAATTAATTTAAGAAAGTGAATTTATCATAGCATAAAGGAGAACCCCAAGCAAATTGTTGTAAAATTCGGTCACAATGAAACAATGAGGAAAGATGATGAGCAACCGGCCGGCTGCTCAATTTTAAGGAGCTTAAGCTTGAATCCAATGATACCGGCATTAGTAGTTTATGTCAAGTCACGCCCGCCAATATTGACCCCCAATCTGGTCAATAAAGCGCCTTAATAACAGAATTCCGGCAAACTTGTCAATCCAGGCTGTTTGTGCTAAACTGTGATTAACCCTGCTGTTCGCGTGATGCTCCGTGCGTCTTGAGCCAACATTTCATAGAATGGGGGCTGCTGTTTTAGAGGGGATGCGGTAGCCTGCGGCAAGGCAAGGCAACACCTTCTATCCACGCCCCCCCCTGCTTAAAGCAGGTTCAAAGACAAATGGATGGCACACGGTCCAGCGGGGGGACTTTAAAGCGCGATTCTAAAGAATCGTGCTTTTTTTATTACCAATCCACGTGGCAGCAGCCATCTCGCCATTCCAGGGTGAGATTGCCCTGATTGGTATGCAGCCGGATAAAGTTTTGGCCAATGTGTACACCGGCGTCGCAAATTCTCCAAAGCATAACCACACTGAGCAGGGCAATGGTGATTAACGTGGGCAGATGGAAAAAAGTATCCAAAAATTTAGGCAATAGAGCCTGACTTTCTCTTGATGGGTTTGACACGCCGCCTGACCTCTGTTGGATAATTTTACGCTTGATTATACCCGAACCGGCCAAATTTCTGAATTTTTCTTTTCTTTCTTCTATGCTAGAATACCTACTTGCCGTTCCAAATTCATTCCCAATTATTTAAGGAAGACGTAAATGGATAAGGTAGACCTCTCCATCGCCCCTGAAGCGGTCAAAGATACTTTACGCAAAGTGCCCGCCCCTTGCGTGGTTATTATTTTTGGCGCTTCGGGGGATTTAACCCGGCGGAAATTGATGTCGGCCCTGTTCAGCCTGGCCTGCGAAGGACTAGCGCCGGATAATTTTGCCGTGGTGGGCGTGGCCCGCAGCAATCTAACCAATGATACTTTACGGTCCAGAACGCTGGAAGGCATCGAGGCTTACTCGCGCATCAAACCGGACCATCTCTGTGAGAAATGGCCTCATTTTAGCAACAATTTGTTCTATCACCAGGCTGATTACAACGACCCGGCCGGCTACCAGGGTTTGATCGAACAGCTCAAAAAAATCAATAAAGAACGAAATATTAGCTGCAATTATCTCTTTTACCTGGCCACACCGCCCACCTTGTACCCCGTCATTGTCAAACAACTCGGCCAAGCCGGCCTGGCCCAACCAACCAGGGATAGCTGGCGGCGCATCATCATCGAAAAACCATTTGGCCATGATCTGGCCTCGGCGGTGGAGTTGAATAAACAAGTTCATCAAGTTTTTGACGAAAGCCAGGTATACCGGATTGACCATTACCTGGGCAAAGAAACGGTGCAAAATCTGCTGGTTTTTCGGTTTGCCAATGCCATTTTTGAACCGCTATGGAACCGGAACTATATTGACCACGTGCAAATTACGGTAGCGGAGGAGGTCGGCCTGGGCAGCCGGGCCGGCTATTACGATACGGCAGGCGTGATGCGGGATATGTTCCAAAATCACCTGCTCCAACTGCTTACCCTGACTGCTATGGAGCCGCCAGCCGAATTCAACGCTACGTCTCTGCGCGATGAAAAGGTGAAAGTACTTAAAGCCGTCCGTTGCATCAAACCGGAAGAAGTCGGCTCATATACGGTCCGCGCGCAATATCGCACCTACCGGGATGAGCAGGGGGTCGCGCCCGGCACCGAAACCCCCACTTTTGCCGTGCTCAAATTATTTGTAGACAACTGGCGCTGGCGGAATGTTCCTTTTTACCTGCGTTCCGGTAAGGCTCTGGCCAATAAAGTCACCGAAATTTCGGTGCAGTTTCGCCATGTGCCTCACCTGATGTTTCCGCTGGCCCCGGACCAGCAACTGCCCCCCAACGTTTTAGGGCTGTGCATCCAACCCAACGAAGGCATGAACCTGCGCTTTGAAACCAAAATACCCGGCGCCGGCATGCGCACCCATCCGGTGGATATGACCTTTCTCTACGAGCAAGATTTTGGCAAAGGCATCCTGCCCGACGCTTACGAGCGGCTCATTCTGGACGCTCTGCACGGCGACGCCTCGCTCTTTACCCGCAGCGACGAGATTGAACTGGCCTGGAGTCTGGTTGACCCCATTCTGCAAGGCTGGTCAAAAAAAGACGCGCCCGCCCTGGCTTTTTACGAATCCGGCACCTGGGGCCCCGGCGACGCCGAGGAGTTCATTCGAGCCGATGGGCGCCAATGGCTGTACGGGTGCAGCGAAAAAACATCTAGCGGATGTGGCTAAATGCAAGCTAAAATTCATTTTCACTCATTCTCCACGCCTGAGCAATTGAGCCTGGCCGCCGCCAAGCACGTGGCTCGTCTTTCGGCGCAGGCGGTGGCGGCCCGGGGCCGCTTCACGGTAGCCCTGTCCGGCGGGTCTCTGATCAAACTATTAGGCCCGGCGATAGTGGCCGAGCCGTGGCGCGACCGGGTGGATTGGTCAAAATGGCATGTGTTTTGGGCCGATGAACGCTGCGTGCCCCTGACCAACCCGGAGAGCAATTATTACCTGGCCCAAAAATATCTCCTGGCCTACGTAAACCTGCCCCCGGCCCAAATTTATCCCCTGGACGATTCGCTTGACCCGCAGGCGGCGGCTGAGGCTTATCAAAATACGTTGGCCCAAGTTTTTAGTCCCGGCGCGGGACGTTGGCCTTGTTTTGACCTGATCCTGTTGGGTTTGGGCGAAGACGGCCACACCGCCTCGCTGTTTCCCCAACACGCCTTACTCAACGAAACAGAACGCTGGGTGGCGGCCATTTTTGACTCACCTAAGCCGCCACCGGAACGCATCACCCTGACCTTGCCCGTCATCAACCACGCCCGCCAGGTTGTTTTTATAACCGCCGGGCCAGGCAAAGCTGAGGCTCTGGCCCAAGTATTTGATTCGACCTTGACCCATAAACTCCCTGCCCAACTGGCGCAGCCAATCAATGGTGAAGCTCACTGGTTTGTGGATGAAGCGGCAGCAGCCGACTTGCCCAGATGATCCGGCCCCATAATAAAAAACCCCTGGAAATCAGCCAGGGGTTTTTGTATTTTTTACGGCCGGGCCGGCCAGCCTACTCTTCAATCACAATCCGGTCAATGGTATCGCCAACCTCAATTGAGCGAACCACGTCCATGCCGGCCTCCACTTGGCCAAATACGCTGTATTGGCCGTCAAGAAACGGGGTAGGGGCCAGGGTAATGTAAAACTGGCTGCCGCTCGACTCGCGCTGGGGATTGACCTGATCCGGCAAACGGGCCATAGCCAGCGCTCCTTCGCCGTGGGTTAAATTGAACTCGCCGGGAACGGTATAGCCGGGGCCGCCTTTACCCACCCCCAGGGGATCGCCTCCCTGAATCACAAAATCAGGTTCAACCCGATGGAACGTCAAGCCATGGTAAAAACCTTCTTTGCTCAAAAAGACAAAGTTATTCACGTGCTCCGGCGCGGCTTGAGCGTTCAACGAAACCACAATTTCACCTTTATTGGTCTGGATAATAGCCCGATAGGTTTTTTGGAGGTCAATGGTGAGTTGGGGCCTGGCCGAATAATAATCGGCCCGTTGTGCTGCCGGTAAAGCAGCTACCCCTTCGCTCTGCGGCGTATCCTCCGGCGGCGGA
The DNA here is from genome assembly GCA_016931895.1 of Anaerolineae bacterium. NCBI lineage: Bacteria > Bacillati > Chloroflexota > Anaerolineae > Anaerolineae bacterium. The sequence continues at coordinate 49,273 of JAFGDY010000162.1, read as the reverse complement.
GGTTCCGGGGTGGGGGTACTGCCGCAGCTTACCATAAACATCAGCAACACAACAACCCAACATACCAGAATAAATCTGCCGATTGGGATTTTCATGACTTTCACCTAACTCTCGGTGATAATGACCTGATTGATCACATCGCCATTTTGTAGCGATGTGACCACGTTCTGCCCGCTGGTGACCTTACCAAAAACGGTATGTTTGCCATCCAAATGAGGCTGCGGTCCGTGACAGATGAAGAACTGGGAGCCGTTGGTATTGGGGCCGGCATTGGCCATGCTCAAACTGCCCGTTTCATGCTTTTGCTTAGAATTACCGCGCGTCTCATCCTCAAAGCTGTAACCTGGTCCCCCCCGGCCATCTCCGTTGGGACAGCCGCCCTGGGCCATAAAACCGGGAATCACCCGGTGGAACGTTAAACCATCGTAGAATTTATCACGGGCCAGAAAAACAAAATTGTTCACGGTTTTGGGCGTATCAGCCGCAAATAGATCAAGCTCAATATCTCCTTTGACGGTTTTCAGCGTGGCTTGATACCTTTTGGTGGAATCAATGACCATTTCTGGATAACTACTATATTGTTTAGGCACAGTTTTCTCCTTAATTTAAATTTTTTACCCTATCAATTTCATTCTGAGGCCGGCATTTGGCTCTCGATATCGGCAATAAATTGCTGCCAACTTGGCTGGTCAGACTCTGGGGCCACGGTTTGGGCCTGTTGGGCAAAGCGCAGGGCTTCCGGCCACTGGCCCAGTTGTTGGTAAAGAACGGCTAAGTTCTTTAAACTGTCGTAATCGTTGGGCAGTTGCTGCAAAACCAATTGATTTTCCTGGATCGCTTCTTGGAGGCGGCCTTGGCGGGCGTGAATAAAGGCCAATGCGCTGTGGGCTTCCACGTCGTTAGAATTGTTTTGGACCAGCATCAGGTAAAGCGGCAATGCCTGGTCAAATGCTTCTGAATTCAGGTAGATGTTAGCCAGGTCCCGGATAGTTCTATCCGAATTATCGCCCAATGCCCGGCATTGTTCTAAATGAAGGGTTGCCTGATCATACTGGCCGGCCAGAAGATAGGCGCGACCAATGGTGCATTGCACCTGGGCGGCGCGTTGTTGCGCCCGTTTTCTGGTCTCGTCGTCTGCAGCCAAAGCCAGTTTCTCTTCTCTATCCAGAGCCACTTGCTGCATCGCGGCCACAATATCGTCTAACCGTCCGGCAGACACGTAGAAATTGAGACGTTGGTCAAGAAACTGATCGGCAAAGAAAGAGAAGCCATCAGGATCCGAATACCTGGGCGGCAATTTCATAGCTTCACGGTGGGCCTTGAGCGCCTCGTCAACGTTGCCTAGAGCAGCGTAGGTATCGCCCAGCAGCAGCCAGGTGGGGGGATAGCGGGAGTCAATGGCAATGGATTTTTTCAGCCGATCAATGGCCGCGTCGTAATTTTGCCGGATGTAGTGGGTTTGCGCCCACAAGTTATGGTAAATCACGTTTGAAGGTGCCAGGATGGTGGCTTTTTCAAAAAACTCCAGCGCATCCGAAAACCGGCCAGGGTCAAATACTTGCCCCAGGGTGAAGTAGTACCGGCCCATATTGCCCGTGTTGTCGGGATTGTAGGGATTGATCCTCCTGGCTTCCAGGGCAATTTCCTCGCCTTTTTGCCAGCCCTGCTGGCGCCGGGCCGCATCAACATTGCCGTCTTGGGCCATTAATTGATAATCCAGGGCCAACATCAGGTAGTAAAAATCCTCGTCGCTGTCTATTGATTTGCCTCTTTCATGCAGGGCAATGGCCTGGTCCCACTGGCCCTGGTTTCGATAGCGTTCACCGTCCTTTAAGTATAAATCCGCCCGCACCACGTTGATGTTTTTGAACCAGATCAGGCCAAAGATAGCCAGGATCAAAGGAGGATAAAGCCACCAGTTTTCGGCGCGTAAAAATGGCTGGCCCCGCATTTGCCGCCAGGCCAGAACGAGCGCCAGAATCAAAAACAGAACAAATAAAAAACCATAAAACGACAACAAACCCCAAACCAATACATTGGCCGCCGTTATCACGTCGCTGATGCGGGTTACCATCACCTGCACGCCAAGCAGGAAGGTGTGGGTGAGGTAGTGGATAAAGAAATAACTCAGGGACGCAAAAGCGTAAAGGGTAATCAAACGCGTATATTTTTTGTCAATATTGAAAACAAAGAGCAAAAACGCAACCGGCCATAAAAAGAAACCGGCAATACGGCGCAGAATTTGGAGCCAGGTGGCCCGGTCATCCCAATACTCCTGCCAGCGGATCACGGTATCCGAGAGGGCAATAGCCAGGCCCACATACCAGGTAATAACGTACATCCACAATAAACTCAGGCTATCTTTATCGCCAAGGCTGAAAACAAAATGGGGAGTGATGAAATCAAAGGTTAAAATAATTAAAATAATGGCCATAGCCAGGCCCTGGCTGCCCACCCATACAGCCCAGCTCTCGCCTTGCAGCGCTTGAGCCGGCGCTTCACGCGTTTTTGTTTGACATGCATTCGCTCCGGGTGTTTTTGCGCCGGTTCGGCGCCGAGTTCGCCTTTTTTTAGGCCGGCGGACTTTGTTTTCGTAATCAAGAAAGGCAGGTTCTTCCGGTTCAACCGCCAGGGTGGCCATTGTGCCTGTTTCCAGGCCCAATTCCGCTTCTGTTTTAGTAGTTGTTTCCTCGGCCTGGTTCTGAATCTGGTTGATCCTGGAAAGGGCCACCATTAAACCGGCGTAGATCCAAAAATAGGTGTAAGTGGCGGCAATAGAGAAGACAAAGTGAACCTCGATGAAGTGGCCGATGAGCGCTCCCAACAAACCAATCAAGAGCAGGGGATGGGCCGAAAACTCAACCCGGTCCTTATTTTCTTTTTGGGTAACAATGGCCTGCCAAACCAGGTGAATGACCACGCCCGCAATCAAACCCAGCGGCAAACCCAGCGGCATAAAGGTAAAGGGGCTGTCTTCAGCGTCCAGCAGATACGGCGCTACCAGGCCGGCAACGCTGCCCGCCAGCAGCAAAATGATGAGCCGCCACCTGGCCGGCTTATCCGGGACCCAGCCTAACCAGAGCAGGGCGTAATAAAAAAGGCTGGTCATTAAAAAGTAAAAGGCCAGAAACCCCAAAACCCCGGTGATCACCAAACTATCCATGGTTTCGTTATGAGAGCGGTCGGCGGAACTGCCCCGGTTCTCTACCTCAACCAGGTTGGGGGGGTAAACAAAAGCAAAGGCATTGAACATTGAATCCGGGCCGTAGCCAAGCAACGGCCTGAGCAGGTTGAACTTATCTGGAGGGGAAACTTCATCGCCCGGAATGCCCAACGGTTCGTGCGGAGCGACCAATCTCATAGCCGAATCCCAGATGAGCACGCGCACCCGGCCGGTGGCCTGGGTTTCGGTGATGTTAGCCAAACGCTCGAGATAGGGCAATCGGCGGATAGGGTCAAGATAGGGGTCCAGCCCTATTCCCCGAATATTCAGGGCTAACACAAAAATAACGCCCAGCACGGCCAAACCAAACCAACTTAGCCAGAGCCAACGCCATCCCTTCTCAGTCGCGGCCATATACGTGTATAAGCCCAAAAAGCCCAGTAACCCGCCCAGGGCCGCTCCCATTAAAGAGACGCCTCCAATTGAATAATTTAAGGCCAGCAGCAAGTTATCCAGGCCCCACCCCAACAAATAGCCCAGCCCGCCGCCCAGCCCGCCGGCTACGCCCAATAGGGCCATAAATCCAAAGCCCATGCCTATTTCTTTGAAAGAAAGGGATACAGGATTGGGGTGCAAGCGGCGCAGCACCAAGAGAATGAGCAAGCCCATGATAAAACTGGCCCCCAAAATACCCAGTAAAGGGCCGCGACTCCGGCTAAACAAGATGGTGATCACTTGAATGGCCAGGGTAAAAATGTAAACCGCAGCCAGGATGGTGTAACCCCAAGAAGCCTTTTCCTCTTTGATAATTGCGGACATGGCTTCAATCAGGCGGCTCAAAGTAAGCGGCACAATCATAATCAGGTATGAGGCCACAAAAATAGGGTTGCCCATGTTAGAAGCTACCCGGTAAGTAACATCTCCGGCCCAGGGCAGGGGATCAAGGCCATAATGCTGCACAATGCCGTACAAACCCACCGGAATGCTGGCCAAAATAATAATGGTCACCAATCTATCTACCTGCTCGCGGGTGCGCAAATTACCGGCCATCAAAGCAAAAACTACCACGTAAGACAGGTAGGAATAAGTGCCCTGCATGCGCTGGTAGGAGCCCCATAAGCTCACCCTGGGCGAGATAGAAAAGATAGTGCTAATGATATAAACCAGAACCAACAACGCCGTTGGCAAAAATAAGGGGGTTTTGAGCCACCGGCGAAAATGTTCCGACAGCACAAAGCTTGAACCATCAGCCTCACTCACGCCCCGCTCAACCACCGATATAATCCAGGCCAAAATCATCACCCCAACAATTGAGCGCAGCAAGGTAATTTTATCCGGCTCAAAGGTGCGCGCGGTGTAGATGTTAAAAAATAACGGGACCGCTACGGCGGCAGCCAGCCAGCCAGCTTCAATAACGCGGTCACAAAAAATGGAGAGTTTTGTTCTCATAAGAACCTCGGGTTGAAATTATGCTTCATTCCGGTTTGATTACCCGGCAAACTACCTTTTACGGGCCTGAATAAAAGTTCCGCTCGTGGTCAAGTCATTGTCAGACATATTCTTGAATCTTGGGGCCAGCGCTTTCCTTGGCACGGGTGAGGCGTTTTTGATTTTGAGATCACACATAACTTCAAAATCAAACCTTTGGCAGAGTTCAAGATGCGCGCCGTAAGACTGCCGGTTCAAGAGATAGGCTCGCTTCCCCCTGATCAATTTCCACATAAAATCGGAATACGCCCAGTGCCCGTTCCAGGCGCGGGCGGTGTTATGACTCTTAAAATCAATCTGATGCGACATAAAACCGCCGGGTTTGAGCCAACGATACATCATCTCGTAAGTATAAGCCAGATCGTCTACGTGTTCCAATACCGCCTGCGAATAGATCATGTCAACCGACTGCTCTTGCAAAACCTGCGGATCAAACCAGGGGGCAAAATAGGATATTTGAATATTGTGCGGCTGCTTGTGGCCGATATAACGCACCGCCTCTCTGATAGCCGCCAGCCGGGACGGATTCAGGGCTTCTCCCAGCCGGGTTTCCGTTAAAATGTGGGCCGGAAAGTGATAGGCCGGCAAACCGGGCTTGAGGTAAGGGAACTCGCTCTCGCCCGGGATTGGCTCGCGCTTTTGAAACAGAGCAACCAGCTCATCCAAAATCTCCAGGTTACGGGTTTGCCGAACATACTTGACCACGTCAAAAGCGTAGTACCGGCCGGCGCCGGAGAGCAACGCCGCCAGGCCAATGCCCAACGACGCGCCGGGGCCTAACTCGGCCACCACTTGGGGATGGGTGGATAAACCGTTTTCGCCCGCCAGCGTTAGATGTCTTAACCACACGGCATAACAATACCGGGCCGAAACCGTGCCGAACTTTCTGTTCCGCAAGGCCAGCTCTAGCTGAGACAAACCGGGTATGTAAGTAGCCAATCCCCTGGCTATGGCAATTGGATTGGAATACACCATGTTCCTTAAATGGAGTCACAAAGCTAACTTTGCGACTCCATCAGTCACCATTAGTTAATATATAACCACTACCCATATTTTGGGTGATCACGTTGGGTCAATAGTTGAATATACAACTCAGCGATCTCGTTTGCCATTTTTTGCGCGCCAAATTCGGCGGCGCGTTGCCGGCCGGCCGCGCCCATGGCCGCGGCCACCTGCGGGTTTTGCAGCAGATCAAGCACGGCTTGGGCCAGGGCCGCAACATCGCCGGGCGGAACCAACCGGCCATTGACACCATCAGTTATCGCTTCGGCGTTGCCGTCAATGGCGGTGGCCACAATGGGCAAGCCCGTGGCCATGGCCTGCGGGAGCACGCGCGGCAACCCCTCCCATAACGACGAAAGGACAAAGATATCAAAGGCGGCCATCAGTTCCGGGATGTCCCGGCGCAAGCCGGTCAAAACAAACCGTTCAGCCAGGCCCAACCGGGCAATTTCGGCTTCAACCTGGGCGCGTAACGGGCCGCCGCCGACCAGCACAAACCGGGCTTCGGGCGCGCTGGAGGCAATTATACCCGCTGCCTGCACAAAATCAAGCGGCGCTTTTTGCGGCGACAGCCGGGTGACCGTGCCCACCACCGGCGCGTCTACAGCAATGTTCAACGCAGCACGGGTTTGGGCCGGGGCAACCCCGGGGTGTCCAAAACGGTCCAGTTCAATGCCGCTGCGAATCACCACGTAATCTTCGGGCCGACCAATGCCATCGGCCAGGCCCTTTTTAATGTTCAGCGGCGAAACCACCACCAATTGTTTGGTAATAAACAAACTCAATTTTTCCAGGATGATATACAACCGGCGCACCAAAGGGTGTTGGTATTCATGATGCCCCCATCCGTGCACGGTATGCACAATAACGGGCGCGCCGGCCAGCCAGGCGGCCCAACGCCCCAGGATACCGGCTTTGGAGCTGTTGGTATGGACAATGGTGTAGCGATTCCGTTTGATAAAGCGGACCAGCCGAAAAAACGCCCGCAAATCTTTTAGCGGATTGATCTCGCGGACAAGAGTTGGTTCAATAGTGAGGGAGATGCCCCGCTGGCGGATACTATCAATCAAACTGCCCTCCGGGCCGGTTTGCGGGCCGCTGAACACGTCCACCTCAAAACGGTCCGGGTCCAGCATATCGGCCACGAGCATTACGGTTTCCTGCGCCCCGCCGATAATGAGCCGGGTGATCACCTGGAGCACTTTTACTCTGGAAGTTTGGGAGACGCTCATCAATCCTCTACTTTTATAAGCAATTCTTTGTACAAGGATTCGGTCCGCTCAACATTCTGTTGAATATCAAAATGCTGCTGTACCCGCGACTGTCCGGCCCGACCCATTTGACCCCGCAAATTGGTATCAACCAGCAGGTGATGTATCGCCCCGGCCAAAGCCATAGGATCTCCCGGAGGCACGATAAGGCCGGTGACGCCATCTACCACCACTTCCGGCGTGCCGCCCACGGCCGTAGCCACCACCGGCAGTCCGGCGGCCATTGCCTCCAGGATTGTATTTGGCAGGCCCTCGTGCCAGGAGGGCTGGACAAAGAGATCAAAGGCGGGCAGCAGGTGGGGAACATCGGCGCGATAACCGGCCCAATGAACCTGCTGGGTTATCCCCAGGTCGCCGGCCAGTTGGGTCAGGTTGGCTCGTTCAGGGCCATCGCCGACAACCACCAGGCGGGCATGCGGCACCTGAACCAACGCCCGGAGCAAAACATCCAGCCCTTTGACCGGCGCAAACCGGCTGACCGCGCCCACAACCAGGCTCTCAAGCGGCAGCCCCAGGGACTGCCGGGCCGCAGCACGAGCCGGAGGCGGCGCCGGGTTTAACTCTATGCCGTTGGGGATGACCACCACTTTTTCCGCGGGCAGGCCAATATGGGAAAGGCAGAACTCCCGCACGTTGGCTGAATTGGCAATCACCCGATCAACCAATTTGATGGTTGAACGATTGAGCCGGTAGCGCCACTCGCTTTCCATCACCATCGTGCGTTCGGCGCAGATGATAACCGGCACGCCGGCCAGCCGCCCCAGCACCCGGCCAGGCAGGTTGGCGTGGAACAGCCAAGTGTGCAAAATGTCCGGCTGCTCACGGCGCAGCAAGCGATAAAGTCGTCCCAAGGCATCCCCGCGCCACTTGGCCGTCATTCCTAAATCAAAAACGGGGATATCCAGGTTGCGAATTTCGGTGGCTACCGTCCCCTCTCCATTGTACAGGCAAGCCACCACCGGCGCAAACCGGTCCCGGTCCAGGTATTTCAACAGGCGAAATAGAGCTTTTTGCGCGCCGCCAACGGAGAGTTCGGTGATCAGGTGGAAGAGTTTGACGGGCATCAAAGAATCCCTTCGGCCGAGCCGAATAGGGCTGACCGGGGGCGGTCAACATAAGTACGAAACCAAAGTTCAAGCATCAATAATTGCCAAATCCGCTGCCAGTGATTGGCCCGGCCGCTAACGTGCTCGTTAAGCATTGTTGTGACCCCGGCCCGGGCAAACAAGCCCCGGTGCAGCGTGGCGGGATCAAGTAACACCGTTTCGGCCACCGGGCGCAGTTGGTGCCGGAACCAGCGGCCAAGGGGCAAAGCAAACCCCTGCTTGTCGCGCCGCAGAACGGCTTCCGGCAGGTGACGCCGGAGGGCATGTTTGAGAATATATTTTGACACCCGCCCCCGCAGTTTATAGTCAACCGGCAGTTGGGCCGCAAACTCGGCCAATTGATGGTCCAAAAAAGGGGAGCGCGCCTCTAACGAATGGACCATGGTGGCAATGTCTACTTTAACCAATAAATCGTCGGGCAAGTAGAGATGGGCGTCTACAAACTGGGCCTGCTCAACCGCATCGTTAGTATCAGCCGCAGCGTAAAGTTGCTCAATCAGGTCCAGCGAGTCAACCGCCGCCAGCCGGGCCTGGAAATCCGGCGTGTAGAGCCGCGCCTTATCCGGGTTAGACAGCAGGACGGTCCACCGGGCGTAACGTTGAGACGGGGCGGCATCGGCAGCCAGCACAAACCGCTTCAAACGACGCCAGAAATCCTTGCGCCCGGTGGTTTCCGGCAGTCGCTGCGCCAGGGGATTGATGACGCCCCGGCGCAGCCAACGCGGCGCCCGCTCATAACGGCCGGCCAGACGCAGGGCCAGGTAACGATCATAACCGGCAAAGGCCTCATCGCCGCCATCGCCGTTGAGGGCCACAATTACGTGGCGACGGGTTTCGCGGGCCACGTAATAGGTGGGCAACGCCGAGGAGTCGGCGTAAGGCTCGCCATAGGCCCAAACCAACTCCGGCAGCACGGCCAGGGCATCGGGCCTAACAATGAACTCGTGGTGGTCGGTGGCGTACCATTCCGCCACCTGGCGGGCGTAGGGCAGTTCATCAAACGATTGTTCGGCAAAACCAATAGAAAAAGTTTTGACCGGCTCCGGCGTGGCTTGAGCCATCAGCGCCACCACCGCGCCGGAGTCAATGCCTCCACTGAGAAAAGCGCCCAGGGGCACATCGCTCATTAAGCGCAACCGCGTGGCCTGACGCAGCAGTTCCAGCAGGCGTTCAGCCGCTTCCGCCTCGGTCAGCTTCAATTTGGGAGTATAGCGCAAACGCCAGTAGCGTTCAATAGAAATGTGACCATTTTCCCAAAAGAGCGTGCTGGCCGGCGGGAGTTTACGAATCTGACTAAAAGCGGTGAGCGGGGTGGGGATGTAGCCGTAGGTGAGGTAATGATGCAGGGCTGTTTCATCTACGTTGCGGGAGACAGCGGGGTCCTGGAGTAGCGCCTTGATCTCGGAAGCAAAGGTCAGGCCGTCAGCCGTTTGGGCGTAGAGCAGGGGTTTTTGGCCAAAACGGTCGCGGGCCAGCAGCAGGCTGTGCCGGCGCTCATCCCAGAGGGCAAAGGCGAACATGCCCCGCAGATGCCGCACGCAGTCGCGGCCATATTCTTCGTAGAGGTGCAAAATGGTTTCGGTGTCGGCTACGCCCCGGTAATGATGGCCGCGCTTTTCCAGGTTGGCCCGCAATTCCAGGTGGTTGTAGATTTCGCCGTTAAAGGTGAGCCAAATTGCGCCGTCCTCATTGCGCATGGGTTGGCGGCCGGTGGGGGAGAGGTCAATAATGGCCAGGCGGCGCTGGCCCAGGCCAATGGGGCCGTTACTCCAAACGCCGTCATCATCTGGACCGCGATGGATCAGCAGGGTATTCATGCGATGGATGAGGTTTTCATCCACGCTTTGATGGGGGTCAAAATGTAGTTTGCCGGTAATGCCACACACAATAAATTGTTTGATGATCAGGGCGCAAAGAATAAAAGATTCTTTACCCCCCCGATAATACCCTTTGTGATTTTCACCTGGAAACGCAGCTATTTTGCAACTCAGGGAAAATAAACCAACCGCGCCTTTTTAATGATGAAAGGGATATAGATGTAATAAATCCGCAGGGCCGTAATGCCGGCCCTGGCAGTATTGTTGAGGGTGACCGTCTCCACCCGCGTGCCGGTAATCACGGCCGTGTTGATCAAGGTGGCACTCCGCGGCAAACCAGGATCAATCACTCCACTGATGGTGATCACCCCGCCCTCTCCCTTGTTCAATCCGGCTACCGCAAATACCTCCGCCGTGGCCGTGGTGGTGCGGGTCAGGGCCACCCCGCTGCTGCTGACACTCTGCACGGTGAAGGTAGGCAACGGCACGTAATCGGTGAGAACGACCGCAAGAGCTGGCGTGTCGTTGAGGTTGGAAAAAGCCAGGGTATAGGTGATGGTCTGGCCCGGCATTACCGGCGTGATTGGCGCAACCGATTTGTGTAGCGATAGATCCGGCGGATTGAGTGAAGCCTTGTAGATCTTTGAGTTGATGTTGTGAGTGGAATCGTTATTATTATTGGCTACGGCCAGGTAGGAGTCGTTGTTGAAGGTAAAATAGCGCCAATCAGCCGCCCCGGTGGTGGAAATAACCTGGTGTTCAACAAAGCTGGCGCCATTCCAGCGGTATAGTCTGGAATTGATGCTTCTGGTGGCGCCGTTATAATAATTCGCCACCGCCAGGTAATGGTCACTCCCGCCAATGGTGAAATACTCCCAATCATAGGCCCCGTTGGTGGCAATAGATTGACATTCCACAAAGCTGCTGCCGTTCCATTGGTAGATTTTTGAGTTGATGTTGTAGGTGGAGCCATTGTAGTGGTTGGCCACTGCCAGATAGTGGTTGCTGCCAATGGTGAAATACTTCCAGGCTGTAGCGCCATTCGTGGGGATTTGTTGAATTGGGATTTGTTCAAAGTCAGCGCCATCCCACCGGTAGATCTTTGAATCTCTATTGTAGGAGGAACCGTTGTATAAATTGGTTACCGCCAGGTAGTAGTCACTGCCAATGGTAAAAAACTCCCAATCTTCAGCGCCACTGGTAGAAATTAATTGAAATACCTCAAAATCAGCACCATTCCAGCGATAGACTTTTGAATCAATGTTGAAACTGGAACCATTATGATAATTGGCCACCACCAGGTAGTGGTTGCTGCCAATAGTAAAAAACTCCCAGTTCTTCGCTCCATTGGTGGCAATGGACTGAAATTCAGCAAAACTGGTGCCATTCCATCGGTAGATTTTTGAGTCAAGATTCCAACTAACACCGTCAGCCGAATTGGCCACTACCAGGTAGTGGTTATTATCAATGGTGAAGAACTCCCAATCTTGAGCGCCAACTGTAGGGATGGATTGAAATTCGACAAAACTGGCGCCATTCCACTGGTAGATCTTTGAATCCACAAAATGCGTGGTTCCATTTGAAACATTGGCCACCGCCAAATAATAATTACCGTCAATGGTGAAGAACTCCCAGTCCATGGCCCCATTGGTGGGAATGTTCTGTGCCTCGGTGAACTCATCTATGGCTTGGGCCAAAACAGGATACAATAATACCAAAAACAGAATGCCGGACAACAAACAGCTTAAAATGACTCTTTTCATTACTCCCTCCAGAGATCTAAAGTATTGATTGCAGTTGGATGGCAGGATTATATTCGGTTTAATTCATTTGTCTAAATATTTGGTATCTTTGCGGATGAAGACAAACTGATTGCACCCGATGGTCTTTGTTGGCACTGAATTTTGCAGAACAAATCCCCTTTGCCGGCAAAAACGGGCCACTTCCGCCAAAGAAGCATATTCGTAGGGCAATCCGCCGGCCCAATCTATGGCGTCGTAATAAACCGACATGCCCCGGTTATCTCGTAGGGGAGGCCTGCCCTTTAACCACCTCACTCCCACCCGGGGGATGACCAATAACCAGACCAGCAACTTTTTGCCCCAATTCCCGGAACGATTATAAATCTGTTTAAACTTTAACCACAAGCCCGACGACCAATGCCGGTTATAAATGGAAATAACCAACAAGCCGCGCTCATTGACCAACGTAGTCGCATGGTCTATAGCCTGCCACATAGCCCCGGTATGGTGAAGCGCGCCCCAGGCGTAAACAATATCCGCCCGGGGCAAACGGTTGAGCAGCTCTTGATCAAGGATTGAGCCTTCCAGAATGGTCCAATGGGCCGCGTCGGCCTGCTGTTTGATCTTTTGGCAAGCCCGGATGCTTTGGGGGTCGGCATCCAGGCTGACAACCGTTTGCGCGCCCATGTTCACTGCGGCCAGGGAGAAAATGCCGCTTCCGGCCCCAATGTCTATAAAGGTTTTGCCGGCCAAACCGGCCAAACCCAACAAGCCGGCCAGAGACTGCTCGGCCTCCCTCAACTTCTCTTCATCCAAAGTTTGAATATAGTTGAGCCAATTTTCGCCAAAGGAAAAGGTTACCGGCTGCGTCATGGATGCTCCTTACTTTCTGCTCAACAACCACGATTTCACCATTCAGTTGGGCGAAAGTTCGCGATAAAGTTGCAGGTAATGTTCGGTCACAATCTTCATTGAATAATTATGCTCTACGTGTTGGCGGGCGGTCCGGCCCAAGCGGCGGCGCAGATTGGGCCGGGTGAGTAACTGAACCAGGGCTTGAGTGAGGGCGGCAACATCCTCCGGGGGCACCAATAGCCCGGTTTGGTCTGGGGTAATGAGGTAGGGGATACCGCCCACCCGGGTGGCCGCAATCGCCAGGCCAGAGGCCATGGCTTCTAACACGGCATTGGGCATTCCTTCGGAACGGGAAGGCAAGACAAAAATATCCGCTTGTTGCAGATACCGGTCAATACCGGTGGTAGCGCCCGTAAAAACAACCCGCTCGCCTAAAGCCAGTTGCTCCCGTAAAGCTTCCAGGTCAACCCGTTCCGGCCCATCTCCAACAATCAACAGAGTAAACTCCCCCGGGATTTTAAGTTGCAAGACCTCTTTCCAGGCCAGCAATAAGAGATCAAGCCCCTTTTCATAAGACAGCCGACCCACCGACACAACGGTCAAAGAACGAGATTCCATTTTTCGTTTAACAAAGGCAAAACGTTGGGTATCAACGCCATTTACTCCCCGCACAATCTGGTGACGAGCAATACCCAATTGGCCAAGCTCTTGGATACTTTCCTCATTCAGAACCAAAAACCTATCAGCCTGACGCAGCAGGCGCCGGCGCAGGGTTAAGCATGGCCGGCGGCGAATTTCCCTTATTTCCCCATAAGCGCCACTGCCGGCCACCTTAATCAAAACAGGTTTCCTGGTGCAAAGTTTAGCAATCAGAGCGGCCATGGCCGGGGACAGAGTTTGATGGGCATGCACAACATCATATAAACGAGCATGCCAAATTAACCATACAATCACCCCGCCCGTAAACATGAGGGTGGAAATATAGTTGTTATTGCACCCCCACACCAGCAAACGATAAATGGGAAGACCATCCAGAACCTGGTATTTTGAAAGGCCAGGGTATTGCCGGGTGAGGATACAAACCTCAACTCCCCGCTTGAGCAGGTGCATGCTCAAGGCCTGGGCCTGTTTTTCCGTTCCGCCAATAATGGGGAAAAAACTGGAGATGACCATTACAACACGTAATTTTTTCATTTTACTCTTTGAGTTATTTCCGGCTTAAAATACTCAAACGTTGACCCCCGGCTTGAGGGAATTTTACCACTGCACCGCTAAAACAAATCTGACTCCTGCCAAGTAAAGGCGAGGCAACTCGGAATGGAGGTACTTTTGGAAAGATACGTTGCTTTCTGCCTCGCCCCTATCATCTCACCGGGATAGCTCCATTATAACAGTGTTCCAAAAAAATTGAACACTGTTCAAAAAAATTATAACAGTGTTCAAACATGATTTGAACACCGTTCAAAATCATCTTGAGTAGATTTGCGGATGAAACCTAATTGACTCTCACCCGGCAGGTGATCAAGGCGCTCTTTTTCTTATCCAGGTGGGGAAGGGTTAGCCAAACTCAATCCTTTGCGCTTCAATTATTTGAACCTGCCCCCGTTTACGTAAAAACGGCAACAATACAGCCAATACTTTAGATATCCAGACAACAATCTGCCAAATTGCAACATATCTATGCAAACCTAAAAAGGTAAGCGGGAAAATTGGCAGAATTAAGGTGCTGATATTAACCTTCATGCCGGCCTGGTTGAAGAAGTGACAATATTGCGCAGGCGTACAAACGCCCACATGCAGTTCGTCTTTCTCAACTTCAGACCTAGACACTGGCCGCTTAACCTGCCATTGACGTAGTCTGTAATATAAACCGGGTGGTATCAAAGCTTTATAAAAATCCAGGGAATTGAGGTAAGTATCGCCGTTTGGCTCCAGGGCCAATAACCACCCTCCCGGTTTAAGCAAACGAGAAATTTCAAGAATGGCCAACTCTGGATGGGGAAGATGGTGGAGCGTGCCCAGGCTAACCACTGCATCAAATGTCTCGCTAACCAGGGGTAACTTTTCCGCATCGCTTTGAATCCAGCCTGCCCTGGCATAGGTAAAAATACGTTCTCTGGCCCGGTGAACAAACTGCGCCGAAATATCAACGCCGATGACTAAACTTTCCACGGCGGCCAAACGAAACGCCGTATGGCCATGGCCACACCCCAAGTCCAACACTCGCTTATGCGCTAAACGGTCACCCCAACGCTTAAAAGTATATTTTGAGCGCATTAAATTCATGTAGGCGCTTCGCTCAGATTTATCTTCATACTCTCGAAAAAACCTATCGTAATGTTCACGCTGTTTTTCTTTAATATCCACTGACCTACCTCACAATAGCCCGTCAGCCAGACCCAAAATACCTGGATAAAATTGTCGTCAAAACTTTTAACTCTGCCAGTTTCAGCACGGATGCAACCAACAAATAACTAATAGTACCGATGAACACAGATATTGCCACCAATAATATTAACGGCAATGAGGATAATAGGATCAGCGTCAGATACAAACCAAGCCCCATACTTAAAGCAGCCAGGCTAATCTTGGCCAGGGCGATCCATAAAATACGTTCTCTTAATGAACCAAGTTTACGATTTAAAAACCACAGGCTCACCAAGGCCATCACAAAAGCGTCCATAGAGGTGGCCAGGGCAACGGCCAGATGGTTCATGAATTTGATCAGGGTGGCGCTGAACAAAACATGGATAACCGCTCCGGTAACAACCGTAAAAAGAATCAAATACGACTCTTTACGGGCCAAAAACAGCCGAACAGCAATAAAGACGATGGCTTGAGGGACCAGGCCCAAGGCATAAAAGCCCAGGGCCGAGGCGGTCATAGTTGTATCTTGGGCGACAAACGCGCCACGCTCGTAGAGCAGTTGAACGATGGGTTGGCTGAGCACCATCAAAGCCACGGTGGCCGGAATTAAAAAGAATGCGGCAATTCGCACGGCCAGGGAAAAATCCCGTTTGAGCGCCGGCTCATCCTTTTGGGCCACATGCCAGGAAAATTGGGTGATCACTACGGTGGTTACGGCCAATACGCACACCTGGAACGGCAATTGGTAAATATTTAGGGCAAAGCCCAAGGCCGCAATACTGCCTGCCGGTAAATGCGAGCTGAGACTGCGGTCCACCCAACCAACGCCGATCCCCACCAGACGGACCCAAAACATCAATAAGGTAAACGCGCCCAATGTTTCAAAGACCATGCGGAAATTCAAACGAAACCTCACCCGCATCAAGCCCCGCCGAACCAGCCCCCTCACCAGAATACCCGCCTGCACTACCGTGCCCATCACCAGGCCCCAGGTGAGGCTCTGGATGCCAAGGCCGCCGGAAAACAGCCACATCGCCCCAATGGTCACCAGGCTGACGCTGAGCGGGGAAAGGCCAACCAGAAGATAGGCTCGATGGGCGGTTAAGGTAGACAGAAGAAAGTTAGCCAGCGGCAAAAACAGGGCCAGCAGCGCCATCACGCGCACAATGTGGGTAGCCACCCCAAATGTTTCCGGGGGGAAACCGGGGGCAACCAATGAAACTAATTGGGGAGAGAATAGATACATCCCCACCGCCAGGCTGCCGGCGACCACGAACACCAGCACCCCCACCGTTTCATATACCACTTGCGCTTTTTCGCGGTTGCGGGCCAACTGCTCAACATACACCGGGATAAAGGTGTCTTCAACCAAAGGGCGGGCGACAATGGGCGAAAAACCGGAGATATACAAACCCACGTTAAAGGCATCGGTTAAGGCGCTGGCCCCAAAAAGAGCGCCCACCAACATTTCTCGGGCCAGGAGGAAGGCTTTGGCCAGCACTTGAGCCAGCATCAACAGGGCCACAGGTTTCACCACCCGGCTGGCGGGCAAGGCCTTTTCATCAGAAAGGGGCATCCCTATTTTAGCCTCATTTTGAGCCGTTTCACCTGCCACTTGAACCTCAATCTTACGCCTACCTCAACTTCGATGCCGCAAACTTACAATTAAATCGGCCAGCAAGCCCATGGCAATAATCTGTAATCCGGATAAAAAAAGAAAGATAGGGGCCTGGGCAATTCCAAACGTGAGCATAAGCTGATACAATCCCATGCCTAATCCTAACAGCACTAACGCTGCTCCCGGCGGCAAAAATACTTTGAGGGGGTTAAAGAGCAAGGCGGTGCGGACAGTGAGGGCAAAAAAGTAAAACGCATCCGCCGGTTTGATTTTGGATTTTCCCACCCGCCGGTGATAGGCAATGGGCAGGTACTCAATAATCCCGCCGTCGGCCAGGGTCAACAAAGTGATGGTGGTGGTAAAAGAAAACTTGTTGGGCAAAAGCGGCAAGTAGCGCAAGGCATCGGCGCGATAAAAAGCGCGCAAGCCGGAGTTAAGATCGGGAATTTGGGCCTCGGCCACGTATTCGGCCAGCTTTCGTAAAAACCATTTCGCCGGGCGGCGTAAAACCGGGATCCGGACGTTGGGGTGGGTGCGCGCCCCCACCACCATATCCGCCTGGGCCATTTGGGTCAACAGGTCAGGGATACGGTTGTTGGGATAAGTGCCGTCGGCGTCGGTGATAACAATGATCTGGCCGGCGGCATGGCGAATACCGGCCTTTAAGGCCGCGCCATAACCCCGATTAGAGGGAAGGCGCAAAACCTTGACCTGGGGGCAGGTTTGCGCCACTTGGGCCGTATTATCACCGGAGCCGTCGTCCACAACAATGATCTCATACCGGGGCGTTGCGCCGTTTAAGATTTCAACTACCTGCTTCAGTACAGGGCCAATGGCGACTTCCTCGTTATAGGCGGGGATGACCACACTAACTGTTGGGCCGGTCATTTCAATTTCCATATTCTTGCCCCAAACTTATCCAACACCAATTCAAAATGTTGATCGTCACGCGCAATTGTGTCCCAGAACTGAGGGTATGGATTAGGCACGGGCGCAAAGTAGATATAGTCTACCCGCGCTTGTTTAAGTTTCTGATAAAGATATTCTCCATCACCTGAAACATCAAACTCCCGGTTGGTAAGAAAGATAAAATCCGGGTCCCAAAACCGGGTCAAACGATATGCTCGTTTTTGATCATACCAATGAACAAAACTATGGTAGACCAACACGTTCACGGTATTGCCCTCGGGCGCGTGTGTTTGAAAATATTCCTGAACGGCCAGGTGGTGCGGCTCGGCATAGTAGGGGACGGGGTGTTTAAGGTAAAGAACGCCTAATTCAAAAGCCATCAGCAGGGCTAAACCAAGAGCAAACCACGGCCAAGATAAACAACGGGCAATCCGTTTTTGCGCCCAAACAACAATGGCTATCACGGCCAGGCCGCCATAGAGGGCATAAACAGCCACATAGGGGTAAAAATATCGTTCTAACCAGCGCGCGCCGGTAACCACCAAAAAAAGAAACGTCAACAACACAGCCAGCGCCACTATCCAGGGCAGCGGTTGTTTGCGACAGCGGATCATTATCACCACCGCCAATGGGGCCAGGGTAAAACTGAGAGCCATATCCTTGATGAAGGCCAGGGGCGAGACCCAGGCTATTTGCAGAATATCGCCGGTCATTGCCGCGCCAAGCAAACTTAATGTACGGATCGGTTCATGGGTGGGGAACAAACTAACCATAAACGGATAGAGGGGATTGCCCCAAACAAGCGCATTTCGGCCCAACCAAAGCAAGGCCGGTAGGGTCGCTATCACGCCTAAAAGCAATTTCACCGGCAAACGGCGCGGCTGAACCGCCAAAGCGATCACAAGTACTAAAGCTACCGGAATAGGCGCTGAAAACTTAGACAGCACCGCCAGGCCGGCCGCCATCGCCAACATGGCGTAGCTTACCAAAGATTTACCGTTAAAGTAACGCTCCAGCCAATAGAACATTGCGGTCACAGAAAAAAGCAACGGCGGTTCCTGGATAATGCCAATGAAAGAACGAAAAAAAGCCTGGCTGATAATAAGCACCCCGGCCAGTAAATAAGGCGCTGCTTTAGCTGAAGTATGCTCAGCCCCCCAGCCTATTAATAACAGTAGGGTTAAGGTGGAAAAGAAAACAGGAATACCGCGAGAGAACTCATCGTTACGCCCCCACAGAGAAAATTCCCAGGCATTGTAAAGCATCATCAGGGGGGCATTGCTGTAACCCAATTCCAGGCGGGTTAAATCCAAAGTGGGAATCCGGCCGGTATAGGCCACCTCGGCGCCGGCGCCCAGATACTTGCTCCAGGTATCGCTATGATAGGGATAATGACGAATAAACAACGCTCCCAGGCAAAATAATAAAAACAAGGTCAAGACCAAGATATGATGATAATTTATTTCCGGCCCACCGTTAAATGTAGGAGAGAGGAAAAAACGCCGGCAGCAGGCCAGGGCCGCCACCAACACCAGGGCCGTTCCGCCAACGCTCCATAGATAAAACCAACCGGCCAGCCCCAATCCGATCATCACGGTGAGCAGGATAGTATTGGCCACCAGAACTGAAACGAGCACATGTTGAAAACGGCGGCTATAGCCAAATGCGATCCCATGGAATAAGAGGGGCAGGGCAAGAAGCCAGATCAGGCCTAATAAAGTATTGAGGAGCAGTAATAGATATTCGGTCAAAGTTGAACCTTTGCTGAGGGTAGGGATGAAGACGTTATCCGCTCATTAACCCCAAACTGCATTGTCTTTTTTCATAGCTCGATACAGATCGGCCAGGCTTTTGGTCATCTGCCGGTAAGTGTAACGTTCTTGAACAGCACAATATCCGGCCTGGCCCAGTTGGAGCCGTTTTTCTTTGTTTTTAAGTAAGGCCAACAAGGTTTGTATAATTTGAGCTTCATCCAGGGGATCAACAATATAACCACACTTTTCCTTTTGCACAATCTCGGCCACGCCCACTCGCCGGGAAACGATAATGGGTAAACTAAAGGCCATCGCCTCCAAAACAACTACCTCAAAAGCGCCAAATGTGGCAATGTCTATAAAAATATCGGCATTAGCATAGTAATCCAAAAAGTTCACGCCATCGGGCACTTCGCCAATAAAGTCAATAACATTATTCAGATTCAATTTGTCAATCAGTTGTTCCAATTTTTGGGCATATCCTTCACGGTGACGCCTCCCCACCAGCATACACTTGACCGGCCGGCCGGCGCTATTACCAACCGCCCGCATACAACGAATCAGGGTTTCTAAATTTTTATCAGGATGTTTACGCCCCACAAACAGAATCTTTAACGCTTGCTCTTCAACATAACCGTTTTTTTTCTTCTCATCATAGTGAGAGCGTAACCGCGATACATCAATGCCCAAGGGCACTTTGATAATTTTTTTTTCATTCACCCCAATGCTGACCAGCCACTGCTTTTCCTCTTTGGTATAAGCCACCACAGTATCTGCCAGCAACCAGGCCAGGTGGGAATTTAACCGCCACAGCGCGGCTTTCCGCACAATATGATCAGCCGTTGTTACCACCAACGGTTTGCGCCGCATTTTAGCCACCACCGCGGCCAGGGTACAGATAGGAAACGCGGTATGGTACACATGCACCAACTCCGCCCAATTCACCAATCTGTACAGTAACCGCCAATCACCGGGCCAGATGGGTATTCCCTTGATTGTTTTGAACTGATAGCCTTCTAAACCCGGCGCTGTAAGGGCCGGCTGTTGAGCCTGGTAATTACTGCCGGGCACAGCCAACTTACACGCTATGTCCCACTCGGGGAAGGCCCGGACATGGTTGCCCAAATAACCGGCCCGCGTAAAACCTGGCCCAATCACAGTTATGTTCATGCTTCTCCCGTTAGTTCAATCTCGATTTAACCGGTTCTCAATTAACTCCAACATTCTTTGCACTACCAATTCATTGCCAACAGGTGTTACGTGAGAATAGTCGTAATAAATCTGAGACGCCTGATCGTCAAAAACATCAGCCAGATAATAAAGATTATCGTACCCGGTGATCAGTTGTACTCTCTCATAAACAAGGTAATGAAGTTCAATCAGATTAGGGTCTATGCCGGCGACAATAAACTCTTCTTCAACCGTTAAAGGCTTTTTGCCAACAACAAGAACAGGCTGCCAGAAGAAGTAGTATTTAAAATCATACTGCCGGGCCAATGCCTCCACAATCTTATAATTGCCAAGATAAATTTGTATAATTGCGTCTGCAAAACCAGGAGCATCAAAGCCCCCACGCTGATAGGTTGCAAATTCAGTTTCTTTGGGTTTGAGCCTATCAATTAATTGATAAAACGCAGAAGATGCTTTTATTACTTCAACAACGTGAGATAGTAATCCTCCCTCCAGTTTGGTCGTGATTTCCTGGAAATGGGCGTGCGCTCCCGGCAGCCCCGAACGATACGCATTGAAAACGTCGTTGATACCGTCGTAGAATATCACTAAATCAGGAACGTTGCCGGATTGCAATTGTAACTGCAACTGAATGAGGCTTTGGGTTGAAACATAACCGGCCTCGCCAAAATTTATCACACAAACCGGCTCAGCTTTTAAGGCGGCCAGGTTGGTTTGTAAATACCCGGGAATAGTGGCCCAACCGGGAGACCCGCTGCCCCACATGGTGGAACCGCCAAAAGTGAATACCTTATAAGAAGATTCGCCGCAGTCCGCTCCGGGTGTCTCTCTGATACCGTTCTGATCAACATTGATCATTGTTCCGGCAAACGGCGCCCTTCGCCAGAGAATCCAGGGGCGATAGGCTATCTCATGCGATTGTGCATCTTCCTCCCAATATTTTATGGCCCAATCCTGAGAAACGTAATATTCCGGTTTGGTTGTATTAACTTTGGAATTTGAAAAAGAATTCCAAACCCTCAACCCCAGCCTGGCTCCCAGCTCTAAACAAACAAGTAAAACTAAGGTATTTAAAATAAGAACGGCTATGGCTCGGTACAGGGTTATTATTCGACGCCCCCCGGCCCTCCAGTCGGGTAAATTAACTGTTGGTCTACCCATCTTTTGCCAGATGACCTCCTACGGCTTTAGAACACAAGAAGACGCCCACACATTTAACCGCACCCGCTGAATTCTGGAGGGTTAAGGCTGTTTTTTTATCAATCCTAAGCCAGTCCCTACCGTTTATGTTTGAAAAAAAGTGTTCTTGTTTCATCTCAAATCTGCTCAACAAATCATAAATGTCTTCCCCATATACCCGGTAATAGGGAGGAAAAATCTGTTCCACGCCAAATGGAACCGTAAGAAAAAATTGCCCCCCCTTCTTCAACAACTCAAAAATTTTACCAACGATCAAGTAGTCAGCCCGGTCATAAACCTGGCCCGAGTAATAATCTAAGCCGGTATGCTCCAGGGCAGACACAGCCGTAATGAGGTCAAATGAATTAACCGGAAAATCCATATTAAGAAAATCCCCCCTGACAAAAGAGAAATTAGGATGCTGGAGCAGATATTCTTCCAGGTCAACGCCAACAACCTGACACCCTAAAGAAGCCAGTTGGATGGAAACTTTGGATTCATTGCAGCCAAACTCAAGAACTTGCATGCCGGGTTTAATAGTGACCAGGTGGAACAGGAGCGGCACTTCAACAATCCGCTCATTCACCTGAATTGAAATATTTCGCCGCAAGTAGGAGGGAATGAGATACGTACCCCAGGCTATCATAGCCAAGGGAGCCAGCCATACTTTTAAAAACAAACCGTGGGGTACAACATTTATCGGTTCATTCAGCGGAAATCTAAAAATTGGCTGTCGCAAGATCGAGACAGTTTTGGCCCAAACTCGACGAATTCTCACAAGAATATTTTCTCCCCGTCAATTACTCCCCGGTTATACCTTGGCCCTGATTGTATCTTTGGCCCGCAGGCGATACATGAGCAAGCCGATGCCGCCTTGGGCCAGGGCTGTGATATACGCAGCCAGGAGAATGATAATGGACAAGATACCAAGGCGTTGATGATCAACCGGCATATTCTCGGCCAAGAGGGTGGTAAACACAAACTGACTGGGGCCAATGCCGCCGGGTATGCCGGATAAAACGCCGGCGAGTGTTGTTAAGGCAGATACCTGGATTATTAGGGGAATGGGTATGGTTAAATTTAGGGCCGTGGCGCCCACCACTTGAGCCAAAATACCTATGAACCAGATGCCTATAGTATGGGCCAAAAAAATAAACCAGGACCCTGTTGAAATCTGTTGCGCGATCGGCCAAAGCCAACGCTCTTTGAAAATATTCCGGCGTAACACAAAATTCAAAATACGTTCCGCATTGAACAGGGCCATTACCCCAAGCACAATAATTATTAGCAAAATCGCAAAGCCTCCCATGTATCTCTGAAACATCAACATCCCATAGACCCCGGCCAGCACCAACAAACCAAAATCAGCCAGCTTTTCAAAGATAAAACAGGCCGCCAGATTTTTTTTATTATCAAAAAACAAAATTTTGCCCCCTTCCCCGGCCCGCGCAGGCGTTACAATGGCCAAAAATGAGGCAATGTAATTAGAAAATATACTCTGGGTCAACGTCATCGGCGATCTCACCGCGCGGACCAATGCATAAAAACGAAAACTACGGATGGTTGTGCCTAAAATTCCCAAAAGACAAGTGGCCACAAAAGGCCACGGCCGAATTTCTGCCAAATAACGCCAACTTTCCCCAATATTTATCCACTTAAGAAAAAACAAGGCCAGAGCCAGGCCTAGCCCCACCTGTAATCCCTTTTGCCAACTAAACCTTAACCACATAGTAAGTTTTTTTGGTCCCATTATTTGGCCGCGCCAAGATAAGCCCGGGCCATTTGTAAAACACTAAAACGTTGCCGGACGAGAATTTTGAACGCTTCAGCCATCCGCTCTGCCTGTTCAGGATGCCGAAAAACAAATAATACTTGCCGGGCCAAATTCGATACATCCTCCGCGCCAAAACGAAGGAGATGCTCTTTCTCCACCAAACCGTAAGGAGTAAGATATTGAGGTTTAAAATTGGCTATTACCGGCAACCCGCATGCCGCGGCCTCAAATATGGTCAAAGAAGGAAACCACTCCCCATAATGAGGCGATACAAACACGTCGGCCACGTTAAGAATTTCGTTTAGCCGGCTATGTTCAACCGCCCCCAACAAAGTAACCCGGTTGCTTACTCCTACTTCAGCGGCCAGGCGATGCAGGTGAGGCCATTCAGGGCCGTCCCCGGCCAAAACAAAGTGAATATTTGGAATATGCTGCTGCAAGAGGGGTAAAGCGCGAATAATCAAGTGTTGTTCTTTGAGCGCAATACATCGCCCCACATTCAACAACACAAATTTATCCGCCAGGCCCATTTCGGCGCGCCTGGAATCACGCAACACCGGGTCCGGTTTATATAGGTCAATGGGCACACCCTGGAAATTCAAAAGTAGATTATGATGCAAAAGGCCATCCGTTTGGGCCAACTCAATCAAGTCGGGGGTGCCAAAGTGGATGGTTTCAAAATCACGCAATGCAAACCGAAGAAGCAATTTACCTAAAAATGGAACTGAACGCGGCACGCGATAGTCGCTGCCGCATATCCGAATTAACTTGCGGATACGGCGGCGACGCAGCAAACCTCGCAAAGGAACAGAAAGCAAAGCGCCGGGCACCACAAACTCAAAGTCAATAACGTCGGGCTGAAATGTTTGAACCTGGCGATACAAATTCATCCCTCCCTTGATTAAAAATTCAACCATATACCAAACGGCGTCCAGTTTACCACCCTGTTCTTCGTAACGCGGACAAGAGAAAGGAAACCTGCTTATCTGGAATCCATCCCGTTCCTCAAATAAGGGATCCTGTTCACCATACCGCACGGTTAAAACCCGGACCTGGTGGCCCATCTCCGCCCACGCAGCCGCTACCGGGACCAAAAATTCGCTATCAATGGGGTAACGGCGATTGGGGAACGACTGGGTAAACATCAAAATGCGCATAGAGTTAGTACCAGCCCTTGGTCATCTCCTCTAAGAGCACGTCCCTGCCCGCCGAACCTGCCCATTTAAAAATACGTATCTCCACAGCAGTCTGAACAAAATACCACAACGATGTTCGCCCTACATCAACCACAGGCATGAACTCGGCCACTACTTCATACTGCGCCAACAAATCTCTGGCATTAGGCTGCGCCCGATACTGCCGCTGGCTGACGACCAAATACTCAGACGGATTTTGGTAAAAGTTATCCCCTTCTTCCTCATAGACCCTTAAGGTATATAATTTTTCTGTTCTTTCAGGATGATGGTAAAGCTGGTTCAAAATATCGGGGCTATCCCAGTAAGGTTGATCGTAGATCAAGCCAATGGTTGATTCCCTGGGAATATTTTCTAAAATCCACGCGGACGCATCAGCGCGAACCGTATCGGTCAGAAAAAAGGCATCGGCTTTAACGCTACTCCCTAAAGAAACCAGTAAAACTAACGTTAACAAACCTATCCCTACTTTTTTCAGCAGGGGTATCTGACCATGTTGAACCCAGAACATACCCACGACTCCCACCGCCGGCACCACCAACATATAAACAATCGGCAAAATACGTCCCACCACCGGGGTATTGGCATTCATCGCCACCAACAGCGAGGGAATCAGCCAGGCGAGAATCAATATCTCACCTTTACCTTTGCCCCGCTTGAACAACATCCAGCCAAGGCCAATCATAGCCAGCAGGTACGTGCTCCAGCTCAGAGCCAGGGGCATAAAACCTCCCAACCACAAATTATACATTCGCTCCGCTAACGGTTTGCCCAAAGGAGAGGCATAACGCATCGCCCACCATGCTTCCTGGATAAAGGCGAAAAAATCCAGCAAGGCATACGGCATCAAGAGGGAAAAACCGACGGCCATAGCCCCATATCCTGCTCCCAACTGCAACAATTGAGCACGACCCCATCTCGCGCGGCTGCTTTTGAGCACGTGAGCCAAAAAAAGATAGGGTATTAAAAGGCCGGCGGTGTAACGAAAGGCTATGCCAATACCAATGGCTAATCCGGCCAAAACGTAATCACGCCATTGTCCGGTTCTCAATACTCGCAGCAAAAAGTAAAATGACAACCCTATCCAAAAAACAACGGGGGCATTATATGATAGGAAATGGGCATTAATGACCATCCCCGGCATCACGGCTACCAGGGCCGCGCCAAACAGGGCCAGCCAGATTGGTTTTTGAGAATATAACTCCCGTAAAATGAGATACATGACTCCTACGCTTAAAGCAACCGCCGCCACCGAAATGAACCGGCCAATCAAATAAAACCTGGCCCATTCTTCAATATGGTCATAATAATACTCGCTAGACGAGGTAACCTCTATCCATCCCCCTATTTTGGCCAACATAATGCCTGCGGCCAGAGTGTAGGGCACGCCGCCGCCTAAACGAAAATTACCTGGATGAAAATCCAATTGGGCCGGATTCATTCCCCGCAGCATGTTAAGAAAGGCCTGTTCATCCCCCTGATAAGAAACAAAATGATTCTCATTGGGTAAGCCCCACCGAATGCCCGTTATATTCAAAACTAACGAAGCCGTTATCAGCCCAAAAAGAACAATATATTCCGTTTTAACCCAGGCTAAATACTTTTTATTCATATTTTTTCAAAGTAACCCAGTAATACATATTCAAGGCAAACGGCAATTGCCTCAATGGCAGCGCATACGCGGCAGATACCTTAAAATCCTTTCCGGCCATGCGCCGGATACGTCGGGGCGAAATCCAAGAAAGGTGATCTGGATAACGCGGCGGCCACTTGAATAGAATTAAGCGCCCCAAACTCATCCACACATCATTGGGCACCAAGATGGCCACCTCACCGCCGGGTTTGAGGATACGACTCACTTCGGACACCATCCGCTCCGGTTGGCTAACGTGTTCGAGCACCGCAATCAATAAAACCCCCTCAAAGCTGGCCTCAACAAACGGCAATTCCAGCCCATCGGCGCAAAGCAAACGAGCATTTTCATTACGCGCCTTATTTAAACGATGTACCGAGATATCCAGTTGGATAACTTCAATATCCAACCCGCGCAGTAAAGTGCCTTCGCCGCAGCCTATCTCAAGCGCCCGAGCCTGGGGTAAGCGGGCCAGGAATTCAAAGGTAGCCTGGCGGTAGAAATTGTAAAACCAACCAACAATTCCCTGAAGTTGCGCCTCGTGGCTTTCTGTTTGAGCCACCCGTTCGTGCAGGTCACGTTCACTGTTCATCCTATCTTCCATAATCCTCTAAC
The DNA here is from genome assembly GCA_016931895.1 of Anaerolineae bacterium. Lineage (NCBI taxonomy): Bacteria > Bacillati > Chloroflexota > Anaerolineae > Anaerolineae bacterium. The sequence continues at coordinate 22,596 of JAFGDY010000162.1, read as the reverse complement.
TGGGTCCACTTTAACACATTTTGCCACCAAACCCCTCTTGATTCAGCCTGGGCAATATGTTCAGCCACCCGCATGCCCATCTCCACATTCTCGTCCATGCTGTTATTCATATACAACCCATGCCGGCCAATTGTGTAAAAATTATCAAATTGATGTAGATGTTCCAACAAATCGTGTAGTTTTTGCTCAAAGCCTAATTTATAAATTGGATAGGCATGCCGGATTCGCACAACGGCATGTCCCTCCACTTCCCCGGCCTTAAGGATACCCATTGCTACCATATCTTGGATCGCCAAGCCGGCCAGGGACTCGTCGGCCATTTGCCAGCGATCATCCCCATATTCACAACCGGCCTCAACACACAAAACTGTCCATTGTTCCGGCAACAGATCCGGGCTAACGTTCTTCTGCTCCGAAAAACGATTGCAGGCAAACTGCGGCTCAATCAAATAACACCAGTGATAATCGGTGAGCCAGGAACGGTTAACCCTCAAAAAAATCAGGATGAGACTACGATAGTGTAAGCCAGACGCTCCGGCCAAGATTGTTGGCGGCAAGGCGGGCGTCATCATTGCCGTTAACTCGGTGAGGGGCAAGGTTGAAACCAGATGGTTACAAAACACGGTATGTTTCTGGCCGTCTTGTTCATAAACCACTGCCCTTATCCGTTGCTCATCAGTCTCAATGCGCGTGGCCGTGGCCTTTAAATGAATAACGCCGCCACGCGCCTTTGTTTCCTCGGCCATCCGCCGGTACAAGGTGCCAATGCCCCCATGCGGATAAAGATACTCCACAAAATAGGTATCCGGGTCGGCCTTGACTTTGAACATGCGCAGGATGATGTTCTTCAGATTCAACTTGGCCACGCGCTGAGCCTGGCGTGAAGAAACCTGGGACATCGGGATGCCCCAAACTTTCTCGGAGTAAATGCCAAAAAAGGTATCATAAAGGGTGCGGCCCAGGTTTCGCACCCCCCAATCCTCAAACGAGTCCTCTTGTTGCGGAGGATGTAGGGCGTATCGAATCGAGGCATACAAGTAGTCCCATACAATCCGAAACCCCAACCCCACTCTGACCTTACGTAATACCTCCTGGAATTTGGGCGGATAGGCTAAATACTTACCCTGCAAAAAAAGCCGCGTGCCACGGCCCAGCACCGTGTACTGACGGCCAAGTAAGCTTTTTATCTCAGTCACAATCCACCGGCTTGTTTCTGTTTCGCGGATGTGAAACGTATGGGGGCCATAATCGTAACAAAATCCCTCCCAATGAGAAACGGTTTTAGCCAGGCCACCCACCACGCTATCACGCTCAAGCACCACCACCGGCGCGCCTCGCCGGGCCAATTGCCAGGCCGCCGACATCCCCGCCGGCCCGGCCCCAATCACCACCACCGGGTCAGGCATAGTCACTTTGCTCACTTTGCTTCAAAAAATCGGCTAGCCGCTCCAGGCCATCCGGCAGGGAGATGGTTGGCTTAAAATCAAACAAACGCGCCATTGGTTCGGCGGAAGCGTAAAAATTGATGTATTCCGGCACGTGCCCTATGTGCTCAATTTTCACCGGGTCAAGGTCAAACGCTCGCGCGGCGGTGCAGACCAATTCATTGATGGTCAAGGGTGTACCGCTACAAAAATCAAGGGTCAGATTGGCTTTATCGCCTGCCAAAATAGTATAGATACCCGCAATTGTATCGGCCACGTACATGGCGTCAATATAGTTTCGGCCATCGCCGCGAATGGTGAATTGAGGCTGGCGATCAAAGGCAAAACGGCGCACCAGTTTGGTGTAAATTTTACGGCCCGGTTCATAAGGGCCGTAAGCGCCAAAAAAACGCAGGTTCACGTACTGCCCAATCCGGCCTTGATGAGTGAAGGCCCGCACGTAATGTTCGCTGGCCCAATTGGAAATGGCGTAAGGTAAACGCGGCGAAACAGTGGCCCCAGGAGAGATAGGCCCCTGCCAACCATCATAAACGGCCCCCGATGAAAAGTAAATAAATTTTCCCACCCGGAAATGGCTCAAAAAATTCAATACGGTTATAACGTTGGCCTGTAAATCCTCAACCGGATGGTCAACAGAATAAGCCGGGTCGCCATTTGCGGCTAAAAAAACACAGGCGTCAAAATCAGAGCCAACCTGATCGGCCAGCCTGCCGACCGCCGCCTGGTCGGTCAAATCGCATTGCACCGCGCTCACCTGAGACAAGGCCAATTGCTCAACCCACGCCGGAAAATCGTGACTGTGGTGATAACAAGCAATCACCTCCCAATCGGCAGGCACAGCTTGAATCAAGTTACGTCCAATGAATCCGGAGGCGCCGGGTACAATTAAACGTGTGCCCATTTTGAACGCTCCTGATACCACCTAATCGTCTGGCTCAACCCCTCTTCCAAGCCGGTAGCCGGTTCGTAACCCAATACTTGCCTGGCTTTGTGAATAGAAGGCACCCGCACTTGCACATCAGGCATAGTTGCTTCTTGAAACTGAATTTTAGCCTGGCTGCCTGTCAACCTGACAATGTGTTCGGCCAGTCCCAAAATCGAGACGGTCTGTTTTGGATCGCCCAGGTTAAATACCTGGCCCACGGCTTCTTCTTTTTCCAGGGCCAGCAGCACGCCATTCACAAAGTCATCAACATAACACCAGGCCCGGATTTGATTACCATCCCCATAAATGGTCAACGTCTCCCGACGTAGAGCAGCCATAATGAAACGATGGACCGCTCCTTCGCCAACCTGCCGGGGGCCATAAACATTGAACGGGCGAATGGTCACCACCGGCAGTTTGTATTCTTCATAATAACAATGCGTCAAATGTTCAGCCGCCAATTTGCTCACGGCATAACTCCAACGCATCTCGCCAACCGGCCCCTGGGTAGTCAAGCCGTTCTCGTCGGCCCGATAAACGTAAGGGCCATACACTTCACTGGTTGAAAAATCTACAAAGCGGGTTACTCCGCTTGCCTGAATCGCCGCATCCAAAGCATTTTTGGTGCCCAGCAAATTGACCTGCATGGTGATGATAGGTTTTTTGATCACCGAATCAATGCCAGCAATGGCCGCCAGATGAACCACCATCTGGCAATCTTGCATCGCCCGACACAATTGGGCGGTATCTAAAACATCCCCTTTAATAAAGGTAACGTTGGGCGCATCAAGCAAGTCAGTATATTGAACGGCGTCTCGATGGCCATTATCATAAATGACAAGTTGGTTGTGCGCAGCCAACCGCTCACCCAAATGCGAACCAACAAAACCGCCCCCGCCTGTGATCAAAATCCGTTTGCCCTGGATCACTTTTCTCTCCAATTCTCATTACGCTTGTTCGCTTCGTTTCCTATCATTTGACCTTAACATCTCCCCCGGCCAATCCACCACTGTCTTAAAGTCCTCTATCCTGAACGCCGGATAGGCAGGGTCAATCTCCTGCTTAACCCTTATCTTTGCTTCCAGGCAACTCAAATAAACAATCTCGGCCAGGTCGCCATCTCCTTTGAGGCACACAGTATCGTACCCCGCCTTTTTGATCTCGTCCAGAAGCCGCCGCGAATCCCTGCGCGTCACCCGGTACCAGTGCAGCGACATTTGCATAAACTCTTTGGTCAAACGGGTCTTTTCGGCCATCCCTTTTGGGGTTAGCAAATAGCGCAGCCGGCGGCGCTCCATCTGGGTTACTTTAATGCAACCTTTGTTGATTAACCGCTTGATATACCAATTGACACTGCCCACCGCCACATCCAATTGTGTGGCCAGATCCGCCTGGGTGGTATCAGGATTTTTCTCAATATGATTGAGAATTTGTAAATCATAATTTTCTGACGACTTCATCATACCGGCAAACAGAGGCTTCTTCAAAATTCAAAATTTGAATTTCAATAATTGAATTATATACAGTTGATAGAAAATAACCAAGATGACCAAAGTCCCACTGCCGGGTTTGATAAGTCAACCTTAAAAAAGTTGGCGGGGGGGTTGACGGCCCTCAAAACTTGTGATATGCTATCCTTTGCGTTTTAATTTAACCTTAACGAAAGGAGTGCAGACACAGATGAATATGTTTGATGATGATAAGGCCACTGCTCTTGTTTTTGCCGTGCCCAACGGTGATTCTGTTGCGCCTTGTCGTAGTGTGTCTGCTGACTCCGGAGGTTGAGCTGATTTAAGCCAGAAACCACAGAGCCGCAGACAGCACTACCGTCTGCGGCTTTTTGTTTGGGTTCAATCCCAGCACCCAGGCCGCAGAGCACCCCACTGCGGCTTTTTGTTTTTGTGGTGAAAACTTTTTATCAAAGAGAACGTAAAATTAAAAAGGAGGGGCTATTATTATTATGATGGAAAATCCATATTTAGTAAATTTGTACATTCTTTTAAACTTAAAACTTATAATTGAACAGAAAGATTTAGCAGGTCCTAACATGTTTAATACAGAACTATCTTATTTGGTGTACCAGGAAGAATCTAAAAACCGCTTACGGGAAATCAACCGTCGGCACTTACTGCAAAGGGTCAAATCAGAACAAGGCCTTACCTTAAAGTTGTACCGGCAGGCGGTCAATTGGCTGGGAATACAGTTGGTGAAATGGGGTACCAAACTGGAAACCTATGGTTCAACGACCCCAGAAATACTGACACAGGATGTCAAGAACCATCGGTTAAGATACTCATAAGGCAAAAGCCCCCCAGAGGTCCCGGTCTCCCAGGGAAACTCATGGGAACTGATGAATGAGACGGAGCCAACCGTCACAAACCCGGCGGTTTTTGCCTCTTATAGTTAGGAGAGTTTAACCATGCTTACGTTAGAAACGCATCACCTCGTCTATCAAGAACAAGTAAAGGATTGGTTGCGGGAAAAACAATATCGGCAACTGTTGGGAAACGCCGGGCGAGACAATGGGGTCAGCTTAAAGCTGTATCGCCGGGCGGTCAATTGGTTGGGCATGCAGTTGGTAAAGGGTGGCTTAACTTTGCAGAATCTGGCCACGGCTTCGCCGGCAGAGCATGTCACCGTCAATCGGTAAAGAGATGGGGCGCAGAGGCAAACAATAAAGCCTTTGCTTCTGCGCCAATTTGTCTTACCCTATTCAATGTTGGGAGATGTCTGATGAAGCAACATCCTATTTATCCACCGCTAGATTTAAAGCAGACGTTATCGTCCAAACGCCTGGTGGGGATGTGGCGCTTACTGGCCGGTTTTCACTGGCTTTACCTGGGCGCAATACTTAGTTTGGCCCTGGCCACGGCGGCCAGAAGCGGGATGTACCTGCTGCTGCAATACTTTGTTGACGATATGCTCATCCAGAAAACCGTCACCATGCCCTTTTACCTCATTGCCCTGGGCTTTGTGGGGCTGTCGGTTTTTCAGGGCGGTTTCACCTTTATCAGCGGCAAAATGGCTGCTCGCTCGGCCGAAGGGGCAATTTTGCGGCTGCGCAATTACCTGTTTGACCACCTCCAACGCCTGAGCTTTAGTTATCACGACCACGCCCAAACCGGGGATCTGGTGCAGCGTTGCAGTTCCGACGTGGATACTATTCGCCGTCTTTTTGCGGAACAGATGATTGGCGTGGGCCGCATTGCCTTACTTTTTATCATCAATTGGGCAACCCTGTTGAGCCTGAACGTGAAGCTGGGCCTGTTCTCAATTATGTCCATGCCCATTGTCCTGACCATCTCGATCCTGTTTTTTAGAAAAATTCACACCGCTTACGAATTGCACCAGGAACAAGAAGGACTGCTCTCCACCACCCTGCAAGAAAATCTGAGCGGGGTGCGGGTGGTCAAAGCCTTTGCTCGCCAGAAATATGAGATCAATAAATTCGACGAGGTCAACCAGGGACAATTTCAACGCGGGCGGCAGTTGTTGATGCTACATGCTTTTTTCTGGCCCATTTCTGAGATCATCTCCGGCACGCAAATGGTGTTCATCTTTGTGTTGGGCGCGATCATGGCCATCAACGGTGAAATCACCATTGGCACATACATGGCGGCAGCCGGCTTGGTCATCTGGATTATCTGGCCGATGCAAAACATGGGGCGTTTGATTATCCAAACCTCAATGGGCTTGGTTTCTTACAATCGCATCAGCGAAATTCTTACTAAAGAGCAAGAACAATTGGGCCAGAGTACGCTCAAGCCGACTAAACCCTTGCGAGGCGCCATCGAATTCCGGGATGTCTCTTTTGAGTACGACGGCAGCGCCACGGTCCTGCACAACGTCTCCTTTCAGGCTGAACCGGGGCAAACCATTGCCCTATTGGGCGCAACCGGGTCCGGCAAGAGCAGCCTGGTCAATCTGCTGCCTCGTTTTTACGACTACGAGGGCCACATTCTGCTGGACCAGATTGAATTGCGCGACTACGCCAAACACGAACTGCGGCAACAAATTGGCATTGTGGAGCAAGAGCCTTTCCTCTTCTCCCGCACCATCCGTGAGAACATCGCCTACGGCGTCAATCGTCAGGTGACGGATGAGGAAGTGGAAGCAGCGGCCAGGGCGGCGGCTATTCACGATGTGATCATGACCTTCCCTGAAGGGTACAACACCCTGGTTGGGGAAAAAGGCGTTACCCTGTCCGGCGGCCAAAAGCAGCGGGTGACCATTGCCCGCACCTTGCTGAAGGACCCACGCATCCTGATCTTTGACGATGCGGTTTCCTCGGTAGACACTGAAACCGAGGCGCACATTCACGCCGCCCTGGAACGGCTGCAAAAGGAACGCACCACCTTCATCATCGCCCACCGCATCCAAACCGTGATGCAGGCCGACAAAATTCTGGTGCTGGACAAAGGCCGGGTGATTCAACAAGGCAATCACCAGGACCTTATGACCCAGGAGGGAATTTATCGCAAAATCTATCAATTGCAGGCCCGGGTGGAACAGGAAGTAACCAAACCGGCGGGCCAGCCAAACGGTAAACCGGGCAATGGGCGGGTGAAGGAGTTGGTGCGCTGACTTAAAGGAGTTGGTGCGCTGACTTAATTGATCAGTTATTCATACCTGGCCGGCGGGTGGCTGCGCCGCAGCCCCAAGGGTCTGCCCCAATTTTTAGGCCATAGGGTAGGGACAGGGTAATGTCCTGTCCCTACTGCCAAAATCTTGGGATGCACCCCAGCCCCAACCGGCCTGATCTTCGGGAGAACCATCATGTCGGATTATTACTTTGAAGAAGAAGAATTCACCACTGAATTCAACGGCAAAACCATCAAACGAATAGCTCAACAGGCCCGGCCCTACTGGCGGCGAGTGGTGGGTTTTGTGCTGCTGATTGGCATAGTCTCAACAAACGACTCCATTTTTACCTATATTAACAAGTTCGTTATTGATCAGGGGATCATTCCCGGCAACCTGGAACGGCTCACCCAGCTTTTCACCATCTACGCCGGGCTGATGGTGGTGCAAGCAATGGCAGTGTTCGGTTTTATCTACCTGGCCGGTATCCTGGGACAGCGCATCCAGTATGATATGCGAGGCATGATGTTCAAACACCTGCAAAATCTATCGCTGTCATACTACAGCAAAACCCCGGTGGGGTGGATCATGTCTCGCGTTACCTCCGACGCGACCCGCATTTCCGAGTTGATTACCTGGGGCCTGATTGACATCACCTGGTCCACACTGAACATCACCACGTCCTTGATCTTCATGTTCATTATCAACTGGCGCCTGGGCATGATTATGCTCCTGATTATCCCGATCCTGATCGTCATTGCCACCGTGTTCAAAAAGAGGATTCTGGTAGAGTATCGCCGCGCCCGCAAGATGAACTCCAAGCTGACCGGCGTTTACAACGAGAACATCACCGGCGTGCGGGTAGTCAAGGCCCTGACCCGCGAAGAGAAAAACCTGGCCGAATTTGACGACCAGGCCAGCGCCCTTTACCGAGCCGCTTATCGCGCAGCCTGGCTGTCGGCCCTGTTTCTGCCCACGGTGCAAATTACCGGCGCCGTTGGTTTGGGCGCGATTGTGTGGTACGGCGGCTGGCAAATCCAACTGGGCCAGATGAGTGTGGGCAGCTTGCAAGCCTTCATCTCGTACCTCACCTTTATGCTCTTTCCTATCCTGGAATTGGCCCGGGTCTACGCCGAAATGCAAAACTCGGTGGCCTCGGCCGAGCGGGTTTTCTCCCTGATTGATGCCGAGCCGGAGATTGTGGATCGGCCCGATGCCGTTAATCCGGGTACTATCCGGGGCGATATCGAGTTTGACCATGTTGACTTCTATTATGAAACAGACAAGCCGGTGCTGAGTAATTTCAGCCTGAAAGTCAAACAGGGCGAAACCATTGCCCTGGTAGGGCCAACCGGCGGCGGCAAATCAACCATCGTCAACCTGATCTGCCGCTTCTATGAACCCAAACGGGGTTTGATTCGGATTGGCGGCACAGACTACACCTCGTTCACGCTGGAATCCATCCAGTCGCGCATTGGCGTGGTGTTGCAAACGCCGCACCTGTTCTCGGGCACCATTCGAGATAACATTCGCTATGGACGGTTGGATGCTACAGACGAAGAGATTGAAACCGCGGCCAAACTGGCCCATGCCCACGAGTTCATCGTAGGTATGGAAAAGGGTTATGATGAAGAAGTAGGTGAAGGCGGCGGCCTGCTTTCAACGGGCCAAAAACAACTCATCAGCCTGGCCCGGGCCGTGCTGGCCCAGCCGGAAATCTTCATTATGGACGAGGCCACCAGTTCCGTGGACACGCTGACCGAAGCCCTGATTCAGCAGGGCATGGAAACGCTCATGGCGGGCCGCACCAGCTTTATCATTGCCCACCGGCTGTCCACTATCAAAAAGGCCGACCGCATCCTGGTCATCGAAGCGGGCCGTATCACCGAGATGGGCACGCACGCCGAACTGATCCAGGCCGGGGGACATTACCATTCTCTCTACACCAAGCAGTTTCACCGCCAGGCCGGGGCCAGTTACGAGCAGCTCTTTGAACAAGCAATGGCGAGCGCGTAGCACAGCCGGAGACCAGATAGACCAACGACGAACGACCAACGACCAATAAGCTCTATCGTTGGTCGTTCGTACTTCGTCGTCCGTCGTCAATTACACCAGGATTCTTGCCCTCTCCCACCATAAAACGAGCGCCCAGGGTAAACAAAAAACCGGCCAGCACACACAACGGGGCCAAGATAAGCACAATAGCCCCGACCATGGGGATGAACTTGACAAAGGCGCCCGGGGTAACGCCCAACAACGTCCGCGCATAACGCACAAGCGTGATTTGCGTAGTAATAACCCGGCCAGCACCAGGCCCAGCGCAAACGTACCCTGCCCTAACCAAGGACGCACCGCCAGCCTGGCCAGTCCCCACGATCCTATCGCTACCCAGGCCAGCCAGGCCATCAGTACCAGGCCAAAGAGCAACTCAGAGCAATTTTCATAGCGATCTCGACTCACCGGCGAGGCTGAATTTTCCGGTAAACTGTTTGAGGCGATTTTCTGACCCCAGCGACGGTCAACAGGTCGTGCTCGATGGAGATGCCAAAATATTTCTCGTTGGCCTCAAGATAGGGGAGAATCAGATGCCAATCATCATCCGTTAGCTCGGCAAATTCGCCGCCATTGAGCTGGTCTGGCACGAGTTTGTGATCAGGGTCTCGCACGTAAATTGCCCCACCTGAGGCCAGAGAAAACAGGTTGGCGCCGGGATACGGATTTTCAAGCGCCTCAACATTTCCCCTGTCGTCAAACCGGACCCCGTTCAAAACCACAAAGCCACCGCCATTCAGCGGATCGCCGGCCATAAAGGACTCGGCCAGGAAATCAAGGCACGTGCCGTTGATCACGACCCTCGGTTTGCCCACAGCGTTGATCAGCGGCCGGCCGGCCGCGTTACCCAGAACATACACCTCTCCCCCCTTAGCCCCGTACATAAAGGCTTGACCTACGTCTCCATAAACCACCAGCTTGCCGCGCTTCATGATCTGGCCCAGTTGGTCCTGGCCGTTGCCATGCACCTGGATTTCCATACCGTCAATACCGGAGGCCAGATAGTCGCCCGAACTGCCAAAGATGTCCAGCCGGACCTCGTCCGACCCAGGGCCAAAACCGCAGCCGGTGAATCTCTGCCCTTTGAGACCGTACACGATAAACTTTTTCCAGCCAAGTTCACGCGCGGACACCAATAGACGCGCGTCGCACTCGTCGCCCTCCGGCGGAAAGTCATGGGCGTAAATAACGAGGGTCGTCTCATTGACTTTTGGCGCGCGAAGCGCAGCGCGAGTTTGCCAATCTACCCGGCGCACATGACTGCGACCGTTTTCGCAAATCAGCGGCACTGCATTCAGGATCGCCTCAATGGCTTCCCTGACCAACTGCACCACCATGCTTCTGCGCATACGTCCGCAGTCATACCGCCTGTCGTTAAGGAGACAGAGCAGCGCCATAACCCAGGCAAAACTGGCAGCGTCACGGCCAGCAAGATCAACCAGCTTGCCGGTCAGCCAGCGTAGATGGCTAAACTCCCAGCCGGTGATCCGGCTCACGATCAGGTTAAAGACTTCAGAGACAGTTCCGTCCGCCGCCGCCTCGATTTTCGCAACAATTTCAGGGTAGCCTTCCGGCGCTTCAGGTTCAACACTCCGGTCGAATCTCCAGTCTCCCGGCGGGCAGGTAATGGCCTGGCCAAACTTGTCTGCGCAGGATAGTTTTGATCCGCTCACGGTGAAGGCAAACGCGCCGCCATCCGTATGACTGCCGCCGCGAGCATTCCAGTATCTATCAGCAATCGGCCAGAACCGAGAATCCTCCCGGGCCAGGGTTTGCAACGTGGCATCAATGGCCTGCTTTTCCGAGGCGATCAGGCCAATAGATACGTCGCCTGCCTGGAGCGCAAACACCTGCGGCCTTAACATGGCGGTATCGGTAATGCCGATGAGTTGATAGGTGTCCTGGTCAGGGTTACTGCGGGCAATAATAAAGAACCAGGGGCCGTCAGGAGACCCGTGGATATGACTGGACTGAACGGCCCGGTAAATTTTCTTCTTCTCATCTGGCAAACGGTCAAAGTCAAGCTCCGTGGTTGGGGCCAGCGCTTCGATCACGTATTCCAGGGGATAACCGAACGTGCGGTTGAGCAGATCAAAGGTCAACACCGACACTTCGGTATCCGTCAAAAACTGGGAGACCACGTTATGCTGCCGCAAGTATTCCACAATGCTGAAATAATTGGCAAAGTCGCCGTTGTGCACCAGGGCTTCGTTAAGCCCGATGAAGGGGTGCGCGCCGGCCGGATGCCAGACCCGCCCTTTGGTTGGATAGCGTTGGTGACCGATCCACACGTAAGCCTGCATATCTGCCAACCCGTAATACTGCATCACCTGTTCGGCGTACCCGACGATTTTGAAGATCACCAGGTTGCGGGCGTGGGACATCACAAACGCTTGCTTTTCACCCAAAGAAGCGTAGAAGCGCTGGTTCAGCTTAAAACTGTTTTGGTAGATAAATTCGTCCTCAACCAAACGCGGGGGGGCGTCCGTCAGACCATTCTCTTCTGCAAAACGGGCCAGGGCAGCTTCCTTGACCCTGACAAAATAGCGCATCACGTCCGGCGGTCTCACCTCAAGGCCAATAGCCCGATAATCAGCCAGGGTCTTGATCTTCCCCCGGTAGTCTATGCGCAGGTCGGGGGAAATAAACCCGTCCTCAACCGCCTGTTCCACCTCCGGCTTGAGCAGGGCTATTTGCAGGATGTAATCGTTCTGCAAGGTGTCAGCGTCCACCCCGACCTGCTCAAATACCAGCCCCGCCGCCGCAATGCCGCCGCCTTTTCCGTTGCCCCGATTGTGCATCTGGATGGAAGCTTCAAAGATATTTCTACCGCCTACTGGCACACTGGCCGCAAAACCCACTACCCCGCAGCCGCCTTCGGCCTCGGGATTACCACCCAAACGCGACGCATCGGCTACAAGTTTGCGTTTAGAAGCAATGAGTTGTTTGGTGAAGTGTTTCATCCACGATTACCCTTCAGACTGCCCGACCCGTGTAGAGCGCCTGCCGTCAAATAATCCAGGTGCTCAAGCAAATCAAAACGACCGACCAACTCCCGGATACTCCTCATCCCCAGCCGCCACAGGATATGCTGAATCTGAATGGACCAGGCGTGAAAAAGATTGACCAACCTCTGCGCGGCCCAGTCCTGAGAATACATCGCCGCCAGTTCCGGGTCCGTTGTGGCTATCCCGCGGGGACAGCCGCGGCCACTCTCGCACGCGCCGCAGCGGATACACTCCAAAGCCACCAACTCCACAGTGCCGATGACAACGACGTCCGCCCCAAGGGCGATGATTTTTACCAGGTCCCAAGCCGTCCGAATGCCGCCCGAGGCGGCCAGGGTAATTTCCTCTCGAACCCCCTCTTCGATGAGAAACTGGTGCACTTTGGGCACCGCGTATTCAATGGGCATGGCAATATTCTTTTTGGCGATGTCGGGCGCTGCGCCGGTGCCGCCATAACTGCCGTCAAGATGAACAATATGCGCGCCCGCGTAATAACTGCCCACCGCCACCATGTCCACGTCACTCGCGCCGGAGACCTTCACCGAGATCAGCGCGCGGGGGTTTATCTCCTTGGCCCAGTCCACGTGCTTTTTGTGGTCTTCCACAGAGTAGACTGAATGGAAAGGGAACGGCGAGAACAGCGGAAAACCCTGGACGGCTTCCCGCATTTTGGCCACCGCCGGCGTATTTTTATCGCCCAACAGATGGCCGCCCAGGCCCGGCTTAGCGCCCTGGGCATATTTGAACTCAACGATCCGGGTGCGCTGAATAGTCTCTTCCCTGACCCCGAAAAGCCCGGTGGCCACCTGGGTGATAACATGATCCTTGTACGGCTCAAGCGCGTCCGGGTAGCCGCCCTCACCGGTGCAGGTGAATGAATCAAACGTGGCAAAGGCCCTGGCTCTGGCCAGGATCGTATCAAGGCTGATAGAGCCAAAACTCATCCCGCCGCCGTACATGGGTATCCCGATGGTAACGTCCGGCCGATCATCGCCGGTGCGCCGGTTGAGCGGCACGCTGAGGTCAACGTCCGCAGGGCCAAATTCAGTTGGCCCTTCTCCATCTGGAAACTTGAGGCAGATTCTGTCAAACCCGCCGCCTGAACTACCGACCTTGTATTCGATCTTTTCCTCGGGCGGATAGCCTGTTTCCGCTTGCTTCCAGGTGGCTATGAGCAGGGCCGCGGTCCAGCGAGGGTCGCCGAACGCATTCCACATAGGATCAAGCCCAATCCTGATGGCGTTCGTCGGGCAATGATTCAGGCAAAAATGTTCCGTCCCCCGGCACACATCAAAGCCGCGACAGAGATGAGAACGGGGAGCCAGCATCTTCTGCCCCGCCTTGACATGCACCCCATAAGGACAAACCTCCGCACACTTACCACAAGCAATACAATCAGAGGTCCTGACCACCTTATAGATGCCCAGGCTGTTCCTGAAACGGGTCGGACACGCTTTTACTTGCCCGCTCGTAAGCGCGAATTGGTGCTCCGGCCGGCCTATATCCTGCCCGGCAGACGGCGCTGCCTGCTCGAAAGCGTCCTGAAGGGTCTCATCAAGCGAACGTTTTCGTTCCCCAAATACCGGCCCAAAATTGTCCTTTTCCAGGTCCTCAAAGAACATCACCCGCCCCAATTCCCCCCGCAGCCGCCGCACTTCCCGCAGGCCCATAGCGCCCATGACCTCGATGAGTTGGGCATGCCAGGCCCCCAGCAAATTAACAATGCGCTGGGTTCCAAACTCAACCGGCACATCGTCAATGTCTACGGGGCACCTGACCCTATCTGCACAGTCACCGCACAGTCTACATTCCAGGGCGACCAGGAGGACTGTGTCGAGGATCGCGCCGTCCGCGCCACAGGCGATGATCTTGGCGACATGCTCCGCCATAGCCATCCCGCCGGAAACAAGAACCGTAATTTCATCTCGAAGCGATTTTTCGAGCAGGGCGAAGTGGACTGCCTGAACCAGCTCGATCATGAACCGGTCCCGCTTCTGACCCAGGCCGTGACCGTTACGGTCGGCTTCAAGGTGCAGCATTTCGACCCCATCTTCAGCCAAGACGACGGCCCGCTCACCGGCATTTTCATCCAACGGAATTTTCACCGAAATGATGATATTGCTGTCAACAGCCTTAATTGTGGCAATTACTTCTTTCAAACTATCCAGATATGGAATCTCAACCATCCTGAATCCCGGCAATTGGTGGGCATCGTCGCGGGCCGGATCAAAGTGAACCATGAGGTGGTCTCTGTGCCCCTTGAGGCCATTGACCGCATCAGTAAACGGCATGCTGGCAAACGTACCCAGTTTTCCCGCCGCGCTGGCAATCGACTCTTTCGCGCCTTGTTTGACAAACCCAACCCTCGGCAAGCGAAGCACGACGGGGATGGGAATTTCAACAAAAAGCGGTCCATCTGTCGCCAGACTGCCATCTGCATTGAACTTGAGATAGCCGGGCTTGCGGCCCAGTTCAATCACGGTGCTGATATACTCGCGGCCGTGGATGCCGTCCCGGGTCGGGCGGACAATTTCAGACATGTCTGTCCACATAGAGTCAAAACCCGGCCCGCAGAAAGGGCCGCGATACCCGGCCCCGGAAACCGGTATCTTGCCGTTTTGCGCTTGTTGCCAGATACTGGCAATCAGGCCCGGACGCCAGTAGCTATCACCCATTCGCTCGTATTGGGGGTTACGAGTCCGGGCCAGGATGTTCTTTTTACATTCTTGCACGCAGCGCATACAATTGATACACAAAACATCCGTGGTATCCACCACCTGAGACGGGTTGAATTCCTTTTTCCGGTAGACGTCGTAAACACACGCGCTCCGCTTCACGCATATCCGGCAGCCCAAACAACCTTCCGTTTCCATGGCGTTGAGTTTGGCAATGGGCACGAATCTTGGCGGAGTTTCTGCTACGTGAACTTGATACTTGATTGACATGATTAGGGCCTCGGCAACAATCCCGCTTGTTCTATCAATTCCGGCAGTAGGTGTTCGGCCTCGATAGCCTGTAGGTGCACTCCCTTAACGCCGGGAATTTCTTTCACACCGTTGATCAATTCGAGGGCTATCTGGAGACCTTCTTCCCTGGGCCTGGCCGCGGATTGCAACCGCGCGATCATTTCCTCGGGCACTTCCACCCCGGGCACGTTAGCCTGCATATACTTCAGCATGCCCGCGCTCTTGGGGAAAATGATGCCCGGCAAAATGGCCACCCTGTCCGTCAGTCCGGCTTCATTTGCCCGGCGCATGGCCTGCTTAAAACGGCCCAGGTCGTACACGGCCTGGGTCTGGATGAAGTCTGCCCCGGCCTCAACCTTTTTGGCCAGCCGGATCGTCCTGAATTTCTCCGGGGGAGCCAGCGGTGTCCACGCCGCGCCGATAAAAAAAGAGGCCGGCGACTCGAGAGAGTCGCCACCTTCCTGGACACCACTCCCGAGGCCCTGCAAAACCGATAGCAGTTGGATCGAGTCAATATCGTAAACATTTTTGGCCCCCGGATGTCCCTTGAGCTTGCCCCCGGCCCCGGCGCTCTGGTGGTCGCCCGAGAGGCAGAGACAGTTCCGTATGCCCAAAACCCACGCGCCGAGCAGGTCGGACTGGATGGCAATCCGGTTCCTGTCGCGGCAGACCATCTGCATGACCGGTTCCAAACCTTGCTCCATCAAGATTTTGGAGGCCGCGATGCTCGACATCCTGACCACGGCGGTCTGGTTATCGGTCACGTTGTATGCGTCAGCCATCCCCTGGACTACCTCTGCCTTTTTCCTGAACGCTGCGGAATCAGGCCCCCTGGGCGGACCCACTTCAACCGTTACCGCAAAATGTCCTGCGACCAGCACCCGTTCCAAATTGCTGCCGGATTTTAACGTCATTGTCTCATATCCTCCCGAATCACCTGCTTGGGTCCGCCATGCCGGGAGTTCGACCAATTTTTGGCCTTTCGTATCCTGGCCAGAGAGTCGAGTTGGCCCCGTTCGGCCGCGCGTTCCACAATGAGGTTCCAAACGCAGTCAGTCTCTTCGTCAATTTCGCATTTTCCGTTTGGCCGCGTGCCCCCGCACGGTCCATTCAACAGGCTTTTGGCGCAGCGCGTGATGGGGCAATAACCAAACGTGTCGCCGAGAACGCAGTCGCCGCAAGCGGCGCAGCGAGCCGCCCAGGCCCCCGGCTTCTCCCGGATGGCCAGGGCGGCCGTATTGACTCCCGGAAAAACCGGCTTATCCGCAAAACGTTCAGCCAGGGCCTGAACCCCGATGCCACAGGCCAAACTGAGGATAGCGTCAACCTGCCCGGCCTTTTCGGCTAAATCCTCCACAAACTCCCACTCGCACTGCTTTTCAAGGGTGCAGGCCAATATCTCTACGGCCTGGCCCTTTTCTTTGTAGGAGAGACTGAGCAGCGGGGCCAGCGTCTCGACTTCTTTTTCCCCGCCCGCGGCACATTCCGCCACACACGTGGCGCAGCCCACCAGCAGCACCTTGTGGTAACCGTTGAGCAGGTTCATTATCTCATCAATGGGTTTCCATTCTGCAAAAATCACGGGGCATCTCCTTTTTTCCCAGGCGTCCGCACCGCCTCGGCCCGGGCCACGGCTCTTTCGATCAATTGTTCAGCCGAAAGTTCGGCGCCTCGGCTGAGGCCCAATCGCTCGCGGCTAATCCCGGCTTGCTGCAGAAGCCCCTGGGCGTAGGCGATTCTCTTTTCCGCCCGGCGGCTGCCCACCAGAAATTGGCAGGTGTGTTCAGGACAGGCCACCACCTCAACGCCGTCGGCCCCGTTATCCAGAATCTTGAACAACTCCGCCACCTGAACTTTACTACTGCACGGCATCATCACAGTTTTCAGATGAAGGCCGTTCACTTTTTCGGCCGCCAGAGCAATCTTGGCGCCGTTGGAAAGACAATGCTGGCAATACAGCACCACAATTTCCGGCCAGGCTTCAGCTACAGGATTGTGTTTCGTCATCATTAACCCTACCACTTTGAACATGATGGCTCATGATACGCACATTAAGATTTTTGCCAAAATAGTATGTTATGAAGAAAACCTGCGGTTGGAAAATAATGAGGAGCGCCGGCGCAAGTTAAATGTCGGCCATTGAAATGTGGCGCTCCTCGGCGCGTTGGACCATCCACGCGGTGAGATCGGCCGGTGGAGGGGGGACATCACCTTCAGTCCGGCGCTCCAGGTGCAAGGCGCCTGTGGAACAAACTGTGGCGCATAACCCGCAGCCTACGCAACGCGTAGGGTCAACCAAACACACCTCCGCGGGGATGGCGAGCGCCCCAAAATGACAGCGTTCCAGGCAATCGCCGCAACCGGCGCATATTTCAGGCTCTACCACGGCCAAAAAATCGGAATGAGCCACGGCCGTAGCCAGGCCAAACTCGGCCACGCCGCGCATGATTCCGCAGCAGCAGGGACAACAGTTGCAAATGTAAAAATGCTCATGGCGATAATTGCCGGCGGAGTGGACCAGCCCGGCCGCTTCAGCCTCGCGCAGAATGCGAAAGGCTTCTTCTTTGGTGATGGCCCGATTCACCCCACTGCTGGCAAAAGCGTTCTCCACCGGGGCAAAGATCAGGCAATTTTCAACCGGGCGGTCGCAACCTTTGCCCACAAGCTGCTGCTGGACGCGGCAAATGCAGTCGCGCACCGCCCAGGATTTGGCCCCGGCTAACAGTTCCGAGGCTCGTTCGTAGGGAAAAATTTCTATGTCAACCGGGATTGATTCCTCCACCGGGATGACCCGGTGAATAGCCGGAAGATCGTGGGTCAGACTACCGCCCTGAGTCTCCTGGTAGTATTGTTCAAACAGGGCGGCCAGCTCCGCATCCAGGCGAGACAACTGCTCTTCGTAGATGCCCACCGCAAAGGGCATCAGTCCAAAAACAAGCTGGCCCGCTTGCCTATTCGCCCGGATCTGTCCCTGGCGAGACATTTTTTTGAGGGTTTGATAGGTTTGGGCGGGGTCCTCACCGGTCCGCGCGGCAATATCAGCCGCCGGCTCCAACGTGAGGCGCAGCACGCAGGCCAGGGCCGCTTCAGCCGGTGAAAATATCTTGGCCAGCAGGCGCAGTTCCACCCCGCTCTCGGTGGGCGAAAAGCCATTGGGGATAGTATCCAACCGTTGCGCCAATTTACGATAGACATCTTCAGACATTGCTGTTCTCCTTATGTAAATAGCCTTTGTAGGGACAGAATATTATTCTGTCCCTACAAATTTTCACCTTTGATGGTGAACGCAGTTAATGAAAACACCTTTGCTTAATCAAGCGTTTTTACCTTCAGCCGCCGGTTCATCAAAGCAATCACTTCATCGGCACATTCCTCGATGGGTTTGTCGGTGACATCCACAATAGCGAATCCGTTCTGGCAAAAAAGTTGGCGGGCGGCTTTGACTTCCTCGTACAATTCGGCCGGATCAGTATAGGCCGATTCGCCTTGCACGCCCAGCCGCCGCTGGCGCTGCTGGCGATGGGAGATGAGTTGGCCCGGATCAATGGTCAGACCCACCACTCGCCGGCAGTCTACCAGGAATAGTTGGGGGGGCGGCGGTATCTCCTTAACCAGAGGGACGTTGGCTACCTTCCAGCCTCGCACCGCCAGGTACATACTCAAAGGAGTCTTGCCCGTGCGCGACACGCCCAACAACACAATCTCGGCCTGCAACCAGCCGTCGGGTTTCAGACCATCGTCATGTTGCATGGTGAACTCAATCGCCTCAACCCGCTCAAAATAGTCCTGTCGTAACTGGCGGTATAAGCCGGGTTGGCCCACCGGCTCCTGGCCTAACACATGGGCCAGGTGAGACAGCAACCGGCCCATGGGATCAATGGCCACCACATTCCGGTCGCGCGCCAAACGCATCATCGCCTGGCGTAAGTCTACGTCAACCAGGGTGTGGATGATGAGGCCATTGTTGCTGGCCGCTTGTTCCACCACCGTTTCAATTTGTTCCATCTGCCGCACGTGGGGCACAATGCTCACCTCCACCTTGGCGCCCTCAAATTGAGCCAGCGCCGTACGGACTAACTGCTCGCCGCTAACGCCCATTCCCCCGGAAACAACATAAATCGGCGGGCAACAGGTTTTCTTTTGCTTCATTTTTCTTCTCCAAATACAACGGCCGTAATTGAGGCCGCAATCATCTGGCGGACAATAGCCGGACCGCCCATTTCAATAGCAGACAGCGTGGCGCTATCAACGCGCCGGGCATC
This sequence comes from Anaerolineae bacterium, assembly GCA_016931895.1. Classification (NCBI taxonomy): domain Bacteria; kingdom Bacillati; phylum Chloroflexota; class Anaerolineae; species Anaerolineae bacterium. The sequence continues at coordinate 3,357 of JAFGDY010000162.1, read as the reverse complement.
GGCCTGTTGAGGATAGTGAGAAAGGTCGGACGAAGCAATAACGACCGCCCGCCTACAGTTTCAGTCTGGACCCGGAAACTGTGTTGTCGCAAACATTCGCCCACAACCTCCGGCTGAATCGTACAGGAAGCTTTTAACCTGGCTTAGATTATACCATACCTGCCTTACCGCCGACAATGCTTTGTGCCAAACCGCACAATTTTGCCTGTTCTTTAAGGAGTATTGTCATTGCTTCCAAAGGCACATTGTGTATAATTTGGGTACGCATTATTTGGGTTAAGGCATGCAGCATCTTCTTCATTTTCATGCCTCAACTCACCCCCAAATCAAGCAAACCAGGAGGGCAAAATCAAATGGGCATCAAATTGACCCGGGAACAAATTGAAGAAAGGGTTAAATCTGCCTGGCAAAAGGGCGAAAGGCCAAGTTTGAAAGAGATAAACCTCAACGGCATGGACCTTAGCGGCCTGAATCTGAGCATGGCGGATCTTGGCGGGGTGGATATTAGCCAGGCGGACCTGCGCCGAACACTCTTTAGCAACGCCAACCTCATTGGGGCCAATTTTAGCGAGGCCGACCTCAGCGGGGCAGATTTGAGTGAGGCCCTGGCCACCGGGGCCAAGTTCAAACGGGCTAAACTTAGCCGGGCCAATCTCAGTGAAGCCAGTCTTAATGCGGCCAATTTTACGGCGGCAGACCTCAACCAGGCCAATTTTGAGGGGGCCAACCTGGGCGGCGCAAATTTCAGCGGGGCCAATCTCAGCCGCTCAGACCTGCGCGCCACCACTTTGCATTGGGCCAATTTCACCCAGGCAGATTTGCGGGGAGCAGAACTGGGTGGGGCCAGTCTGCGGGAGGCCAAGATTGACCAGACCACCCAACTTGATGACAAGTGGCGGCTGGTGTGGGAGATTGCCAATCAAAGAGCCGCAGACCGGAACCTGAACGAGGCCGATTTGAGCGGAGCCAACCTCCGCCGGGCCGACTTGCGCCAGGCCAATCTGACGGGGGCCAAACTCAACAACGCCGACTTGAGCCGGGCCAATTTAGAGCAAGCTACCCTGACCGGGGCTAACATGGAGAATACGATTCTCCTGGAGGCCAAAGTTAGCAACGAACAATTGAGTGCTGCCAGGAGTCTGGCTGGCGCTACTTTGCCCGACGGCACAATGCATGAATAAAAAATATGAGAGACCGATTCGTAGGGTAATTCTGGAAGATTTTCCACCCAATACCTCCCTCCCCCATCCCTGGAAAATCTTTGTCACCGGCGACGGGGCGCTGGATTTCAGAGGCGACGCCTTACGTTTTTTCAACACCAACACCAGTGCCACACGCTACACAGATGCCCAAATTGACGATTACCAGAACCTGAAACGTCGTGATTTTTTGTGGCGGCCTCCACTTCAAATGACGGTCCGCGCTCGTTTCTCCCATCCGGCGGGCGAATTGAGCGGCACCGCCGGTTTTGGCTTTTGGAATGACCCCTTTATGATGACCGGTCTACGCTGGCCGGCCCTGCCGCGCGCCATCTGGTTTTTTTACAGCTCGTCCCCCTCCAATATGAAACTTGACCGGCACACCCCCGGTCCCGGCTGGAAAGCGGCCACGCTGGACGCCATGCGCTGGCCGTTTTTTGCCCTACTGCCCACCGCCCCCCTGGCCATCCCCTTGCTGAATATTGATTTTCTCTACCGCACGTGTTGGCCCATTGGCCAACACGCCATCAACGTCAGCGAGGCGTTGGCGCCGGTTGATATGACCGGGTGGCATACCTATGGGCTTGACTGGCAAAAAAAGACCGCCCGCTTTAGCGTGGACGGTGACCTTGTGTTGGACTGCCGGACTGCGCCGCGCGGCCCGTTGGGGTTTGTGATGTGGCTGGACAATCAATATATGGTGGCCACGCCGTGGGGCCGTTTTAAGTATGGTTTGCTCGATGGGCCGGGGGAGCAGTGGCTGGAAATGGAATATTTAGAAATTGGAAATTAGAAGGCTATTCTGTTTGTTCTATCTTTAGCGTAGGCTCGGCGACGACGATCTCCGCCGGTAGATAAACGGTAAAAGTGGAACCCCGGCCAAATTCGCTTTCCACCGAAATTCTACCCCCCATCATCTGGCAAAAATGCTGGCAGATGGTCAACCCCAAACCCGTGCCCCCATACTTGCGCGTGGTTGAACCGTCAACCTGGGTGAATGGCTCAAAGATACATTCCATCTGGTCGGGCGTGATACCAATGCCGGTGTCAATCACCCGGAAGATGATTTCGTCCGGCGATTGGCAGGCATGGTTCATTGCTCCAGGTGAAGGATTGCCCGCGGCCGCTGGCCGACGCTCAATGATCAGTTTGATGGTGCCCTGCTCGGTAAATTTGGCGGCGTTGCTGAGGAGGTTGAAGAGGATTTGGCGCACTTTGGTCAAGTCGGCCCGCATCACGCCAACATGGTCATCAAAGTCAACTTCCAGGGTATTGTTATTTTTTGTCACCAGCAATTGGGCCGCGACCACCACGTCCTCAATCATTTTGGCAATCTCAAAGGTTTCCAGGTCCAGGTCCATCCGGCCCGCTTCAATTTTGGAAAGGTCAAAAACATCGCTAATAAGGGCCAACAATTGTTTACCGGCCGACTCAATCATCTGGAGGTCGAGCACAAAGTCATCCTGGCCCAAATTCTGCGCTTCTTCCAACAATATTTCACTATAGCCAATGATGGTATTGAGGGGGGTGCGCAACTCGTGACTCATATTGGCCAAAAAAGTGCTGGTGGCTGTGCTGGCCTCGAGCGCCCTTTCCTGCGCTTTCATAAGTTCGGTGGTATGGGCCATGGCCACTTCTTCCAGGCGCTTGGTCAATTGGTGGATTTTTTGGTGGGCCTGCTGGAGTGCCAGCGAGTGTTGTTCGGCCAGATGTTCCGCTTGTTGGCGGGCCTGCCGTTCCTGCTCCAGTTGTTGTTTGAACTCAGTTTCATTCATAGGCTTTCTCTGGCCCGGTTAGAAAAAACAAACAATCGCTAAATCCTTCTGCCGTCAATTATAGCAGTTTTTGGGGCGATGACAACGGGCGAAAAAGTCCTAATGACACGACCTAATAGAAACAGATGCCGGATTATTAACGAAGCTTACCCACACAACACTCCTCTAAAAATAAGAGACCCCGCCTTTCAGCGGGGTCTCAGGATAGGGATTTCTCGGCCTACGGTCTACTAATTACACAACCAGGGTCATTGTATGAAGACCCTAAAGGTCTCAATGAAGATTAAATAATTATAGATACTGTTGGCGAATTTATGTAAAGCAACAAGGTCAAGGCCAATATGACAAATACTCCAAAACGAGGCACAATTTGCCGCACCATT